>JAACUG010000018.1 GCA_009993045.1 Cyanobacteria bacterium CG_2015-22_32_23 | reverse complement strand
AAAATTCATCCCACGCTCATTTCATGGGCGGTTTTTTAACGAAAAATAGAGCGTGGGACTTCTTTCTCCATTTTTGTTAAACTATAAATAATATCTATTCAAGATTGAAACTATTTACAAAATTGATAACGGTTTCACGGGTAGAAGGAATATTCACCACTGACTGAATTTTATCGATAGAAACTTCATAGCAAACAGGAGGAATTTCTAAATTTACCTCAATATTTCTCTTGGTTAAGTCAATAATTTCCTGTAACTTTATTAAACCATTACCGCAAAGATTGAAAATGTTTTGAGTATAATCTTGTTTAATAATATTCATTACTATTGTTGCTGCTACATCAGTGTGAATATATTGCAATTGACTTTCAGGATGTAACCATAGTTTTTCTCCTTTGAGAATGTCAAAAATAGCGTTTTTCTTCATCCCTTCACCGACAAAACCACCCATACGGAAAATTAACCAGTCTGAATGACTATGACGCACACATTGTTCAGCTAAGTACTTATGAAAACCATAGGGGCTTTGGGTTGAAATGTCAATAAGTGCATCTTCTTTAGTTAATTCAGGATTGGAATAATTAGGGTAAACATCACAAGATGACAAAAAGATATACTTTTTAGTAGGAAAATCTATTAAAGATTGTCGCACAGAACGTACAGAAGCATCAAATTCTAGTAAAGGATTATCTTTTGCTAAAAATTTTTTAGAGTTGCCGTTGGCGTTAATTAATAAGTCACATTTTCTACCAATATTATCTTCATAATTAGCTCGATTTATTACTACATAATCAAGGTTATTTTTTTGACAATAACGAGTATAAGCCGAGCCAACAAAGCCCTCTCCACCAAGTATAATAATTTTAAAGTTAGAGTCGAATTCCATCGGTTTTATTTTCATAATTTGTACTTAACCAAGCAAAAGTTTTTTCTAAGCCATGTTTTAAATTAGTGTCACAGGATAAACCTAAAGAATTTAATTTAGTAACATCAAAAATTTTTACCATTTGCCCATCTGGTTTAGATGTATCCCAACTTAGTTTTCCTTCAAAGTTAGTAGTTTCTTTCACTAATTCGGCTAATTCTTTAATAGGTGTAGTTGTACCTGAAGAAATATTTATCGGTTCACTTGAGTTATAATTATCAATAAAATAAGGGATAACTTTTGCCACGTCTTCAGCATAAACAAAATCTCGTTTAGCTGCACCACTTCCCCACATTATGACTTCTTCTAAATTATTTAATTTCGCTTCATAAAAACGTCTAATTAAAGCAGGTACAACATGAGATTCATTGTTACGAAAATTATCATATTCACCATATAAATTACCCGGAATTAATACCACTGAATTTAAACCATATTGAGTGCGATAAGACTGTGAAGCGACAATTCCCATTTTTTTTGCACTGGAATAACCAGCACTTTCTAATTGAGGATAACCTTGCCACATTTGAGATTCATCAATAGGTGACGTTGCTGTGGCAGGATAGCTACATCCTCCCATAGTATAAATCATTTTTTTGACGTTAAATTTCGCTGCCTGTTCAAATACTAAGGCTGTTAAAATGGTGTTGCGATAATAAAAATCTGCTGGAAATGTGCGATTTGCACCAATTCCCCCTGAATAAGCGGCTAAATGAATTAATATTTCTGGGTGTAAGTCTTCAAACATTTTTATCACTTTCACAGGATTCATTAAGTCATAATCTTGGGAAGATAAACCGACAATTTCACCTTGAGGATATTGTATTTTTAACTGTGGTAAAAGGTGTCTGCCTAAAAAACCCCTGCCACCAGTAACAACTATTTTCATATTCTATTATTTTATTTCTTTCTTCATTTTTCTCTCAATTATCATATAACAAAACTGTAAGTGAAAATCTTTGAGATAATTAATTTAATGTTTTTGCTTCATAAAATAACTAGAATCTAAATAGTCGTAATAACTCTTATAAATATCAAAACCTGAAATTTTTACTTTAAAGTTAGGAGGATAATTATATTTTTTACTTCCATATTTATCTCTTAAAGAAATAATATAATAATATACTTTTTCCCATTTACTTAAATAATTTAAAAATAATTGAAATTGTGGATAAATTACTTCATATTTATAACTTAAAGCAATATATTGTAAAATATTAGCAATGATTAATGAATCTTCAGTATCTTCTTTCTTTATTTTAATAATTTTAGTGGCAATTTTTGTAAACCAATCTTCATCGTTTTTTACTAATAAAATAAACGGTTTTAATTCTTCAATATTTGATTGTTGATTTTCCTCAATAAAAGTTTTAATCTTTTTTAATAACTCCCAATTAGTAAGTTGATTAATTTTAACTAAATAAAAATAGTTGGCTAAATTATCAACTTCAGATAATAATAATAAATATTTAATATAAACTCCTATAACTTTTTTTTCTTGTTCTTCATTTAATTGTATCGTGAAATATTCTTTTGCTTTTTTAAGTTTTTCTTGAAAAATTAATTTATTAGGATATTTTTGGATTAATTCTAAAGCAAATTGATAAAATTCTAAAAAAACTCCATGATTATATTCTGCTTCTATATCTGTTAATTTATTGAGAATATCTAAGTTATCTAATAAGGTTTTAAAAAGTTCTTTTCCTACTATAAAATAGTGTTTTTTATGTTGACAATATTTATTTAAGTATCCTTCTATTCTTGCATAAATCAAAAAACCTTTATTACTAAATTTATCGTTTAATAGTGCTTTTAATGTCAAGGTAATATTATCGGATTTTTCTAAGGCATAATTATAAACAGACAAAATTTCTGGAGGTATTTCTAATTTAATATACTCACTAAAAAAATAATCTATTAGTGTTTTTTCTCCTAATAAAGGACGATTCCACCAAGGTTTTTCTAGTTTTTCTTCTAGTATAAGTTCTGCTTTCATGGTATCACCTTCTTTGTTTAGCAACTTTGCCTATATATAAGATCATAATGTCTTTTTTTTATTAAACAATCAGTATATTTTGGTATTTTTAAAAAATTTTCTCCCTCAAAAAATGACCATTTTTCCTAATTATCTTAATACTTAAGAGTTTTCTTTTAATTATTTATACTTAAATATATCATAGTTATAATTAATTAATTGCACAAGATATAATAGTAAAAAAATTCTGGGCAATAATAATACTAAATAAATTTTTTCCAAAGGATTAAAGCATCTTCATCAGTTTTTTTATAATATTTTTTTCTTCTTCCAGCCTCAACAAAACCAAATTGTTTATATAAATTTAAAGCCTTTTTATTATTTTCTCCTACCTCTAAAGTAGCCCTTTCTAAGCCTTTTTTTTCTGCTTTTTCTAACAATTTAGTTAATAACAATTTACCTAGACTTTTTCCTTGAAAATCTGGATGAATAGCTAAAATAGTTAAATGAGCTTCCTCAAGAATTGACCAAAAACAACCTAAACCAATCACTTTTTCACTTTCTTTAATATTTATTGTTAGTATTAATAAACAACTATTTGGACTTGCAATTTCTCTTTTATAACCGTCTAAACTCCATAATCCGCCAAAGCAAAGACTATCTAATTCTAATACTTGATCTAATTCTTTTTCTGTGAGATTCTTTACTTTTACTGCTTCTAAAACCATTAATTATCTAGAAAAAATTGAAGAGTCAAAACCAATGAAATATGGAAAAAATTAAAATTTATTTGATTATCTTTTTGAAGTTAAAAACCCTTAAAACTCTTAAATATTAAGCACGGTTACAAAAGGTTATTTTTTGATTGCTAATTAATTAAATAAAACCACTACGCCGTTTTACCTCAGTTTATGACCTGGAAAACCAGGGGGATACCAACGTTTCTGTGTTCGTTTCCGAGTACAAAAGCTCGGTTTACTGCTACTAGAACTCTGTTAGTTTCCTTATAAATCAAGTATAGATCAAAAAACTTGATTGGCAGTCACCAACGTAGTAGCCTATCCATAACTATGATAATCATTTAATTGATTTTGAGCAACAATTTTTCGATCAATTCGGGAAATAATCGTTACAAAATGTTAAATATAGAGGACGCAAATCGCTGTATTTTATAGATAAAGCCTTTATTAAAAAAATGATTGTAAAATTATGTTAGATAAAATTTTATATGCTGATTCTGGCACTGGTCACACTCAAGAAATGCTCAAGGTTTTATTAGATATTCCTGCTTTTCAACACAGTGAAATTACGGTTCTTCATGTAATACCACCACAGGCTTCTGCCGATACTTTAGCTCAAAAATGGGAAGAAGGCGGAAAAATCCTTTCGGATATTGTTACAAAAGTTAATATTGATCCTGTCAAAGTTTCTACTATCCTAAAGCAAGGCGATCCTAAAGATATTGTTTGTCAAGTTGCTCAACAGACTGATACTGATTTAATTTTAATGGGCTCAAGAGGTTTAAAAGGTTTAGAAGCCTTCCTCGAAAATTCCGTCAGTCAATATGTATTTCAATTAAGCGATCGCCCAATGTTGTTAGTAAATGATGACATTTATGTGCGCAAAATTAAACGAGTAATGTTAGCTTTAGACAAATCAGAGTCCGCAGATTATGCCTTAGAATTGGCATTGTATATGCTCAAAGATTATAGTGAAGCAGAATTATATTTAGTGCGAGTTAACCCTGATATGAAGCTAGATTTAGAGCTATCTACCACGGAAATGGAACATAATCCTATTTTAGCTCCAGCTGTTTCTAAAGCAAAACGTTTTGGTATTAAGACTAAATGTATCGTAACTGGTGGCAGACCGGGTAAACAAATTTGTCAATTAGTAGAAGATAAAAACATTGATTTATTATTATTAGGTTCTCCTGATCGTCGTCCTTCTATTGCCAAAAACCTAGTTGATTTAGATCGTTTATTAGGTACTTCTTTATCTGATTATATTCGAGTAAATGCAAATTGTCCTATTTTATTAGTCCGTAAATAATAAAGATAAAAATTATCAATTATCCATTACCAATTATTATGAGTATAACTGATCGCTTTAATCAATTTGTAGGCAAAACACGGTATGTAGTTTCTCGAATTTTTATTCATTTACAAGGCAATGAAGTTGCACCCCTGTTAGGAATATTAAATCAAAATGCTCGAATGGCAGTAGATACCGATGGAGATATGGAGGTAATGGGGGAGTGTTTAGTTAATACTTGTGAAGGAATTTTGCAGTATAAAACTTATTGGCAAAGTGCCTCCAATGAAGGTGATGTATTTTGGAATGAAGCTGATGCTGGAGATTTCGTGACAGAATTATTTACTGATTCAGGGCAACGTTATCTCAGTCAACCAGATTTCGAGGAGGAAGAAGTTGCGGAAAATACCCCTTTATCACTACCTGTTACTGACAATATAATTGTTATGATTATTGTAGCCTTTGAAGGTGAACTATCAGAACTTGAAACTGATTTAGCCGATATGGAAGCCTTAACCGATGCTTTGAAAGCTCTGATTAATCTTAATTACAAGCAAAACTATCGAGCGATCGCCATCCATTTTTCCCCTGCTAGATTAGGAGAAAGGTTAACATCTGATCAAATAATTATCAATTTTCCTGAGTTAATTCCATTATAAAAGTTACCCATAAAAAGAATGTTTAAGCCAGTCATAGCCATTTTTTTAACCATAATTCTAAGTTTTAGTACCGTCGCTTGTGGTTCATCTAATAGCGTAAACACCAATAATCCTGCCACGTTTACTAATAATACAAACGTCCCTAAAAATAACATTGCTAGTGGAAAATATCCTGTACAACAAGCCACCTTTAACGATGTTGACGGTGAATATATACTCATGTTATTAAATACTCCCTCTGGAAGTAATCCTACTTTTCGCACCACTAATCTACAAATGGCAAGGTTAACCGATGAGGAAATTAAAAACGGGCAACAAACCTTTGTAGAAATCAATGGAAACGAAGGGATAATGCACCTTACAGAGGATTTTCGTATTGAATACGTCCATAACGAAACGGAAACTGTTACTAACTCCAACACAGGCAAACAAGAAACCGTTGTTGTTAGACAACAATCAAGTTTTTGGAGTCCTTTTGCTGGTGCATTAGCTGGACAAGCATTAGGTAGTATGCTATTTAGACCTCAGTACTATGTTCCGCCAACATTTCAATCTGGAGGTAATTTAACAGGTTTTGGAGGTTATGGTAATACTTATGATCAAGCGGTCCAGAGTTATCGTACTAATAATAATAGTATTCCTCAAGTAGAAAAAAATCGTCAATCTTTCCGCACCACAGGCACAATTAAAAATAGTTCAGGTAATAGCATTAATCGAGTTAATACTAATAGTACCAAAGGAACAGGATCAGGAGTAGGTACAAGTAATCTCAAAACTAACGGTACATCAAGTAAAGTAAAACAACCTAGTAGCAATAGTTTTGGTAGTAATAAATCTAGTCGCACTCGCCCTACAACCTCCAGAAGAAGTAGCGGTTTTGGTAGTCGTCGTCGCCGATAATTATTTATTACTAATTACTCAATGTCTATTAGTGTTATAATAATAGGGGTGATTTTTGTTACAAAACTTCACATTATGAGAAACTACTAACCTGATACTCTATCAATAGAAGCTAGTTAAAGTTTAAATTAAATCTAGTTTACTAATTTTAAAAAGGAAAGCAATATTTATCATGGAATATTCCCCAAATCAACGAACAGCTATCATTACTGGAGCTAGTAGTGGAATTGGTAAAGCCACCGCCATGGCCTTTGCAAAATCAGCCATTAACTTATGTTTAATGGGGCGATCGCAAGAAAAATTAGCAGAAGTGGCAAAAATAGTTTCCGAATATGGAGTAAAGGTGAAAATAGTTTCTCTTGATTTAGGAGAATTATCTAACATCAGAGCGAATATAGAAGCCATTGTGGAAGAATTAGGAGGAGTGGATATTCTTGTGAATAATGCAGGAATGGGTTACACAAACCTTCTGAGAGAAACTCCCTTAACAGATTGGCAAAAAGTATTAAATCTTAACTTGACGAGCGTTTTTGAGTGCGTGATGGGGGTATTACCGCACATGAGAAAACAAAGTCAAGGCACAATTATCAACGTGGCATCCATCGCCGCTAATAATTATTTTCCTGAATGGGGAACTTATGCAGTGAGTAAAGCCGCTTTAGTTACCTTCAGTCAATGTTTAGCTTTAGAAGAAAGAAGCAACGGTATTAGAGTTACAACTATTTCACCCGGTGCAGTTAACACACCCATTTGGGAAACTGAAACAGTACAAGCAGACTTTCAAAAATCTGCAATGCTCAAACCTGAAACCGTAGCCGAAGTTATTTTACAAGCAGTATTACTTCCCCAAGAAGCGGTTATCGAACAATTAACCATAACTCATAGTATTGGAGTTCTATAATCTAAAATTTCATTGAAAACCACAGAATGAACTTGTTTTGTGGCGGTGTTTTTGCTGGATAAAACCCTCAAACATCTTAATAAGATAGAGCTTTGTTTGTTTTGATGATCTGTAACAAAAATCCTATTTCTAAATCACACCATAAAACTAATTTGCTTATTAACTATGACAGACTTTTCCAATAGTTCTAATTCTAATAAGACTAATCCTGATATTTCTGCGACTGTTAGCACTGATGTATATAATAATATTGCTACCCGTCCTGATCGAAATACTCATAATGGACAAGTCGTAAATATAAATCTTTCTCCAGAAGAAGTAAACAAACAACAAATGATGGATTCTGTAACTATCATGTTGAAATCTGTAGGGGAAGATCCAGAACGAGAAGGATTACTGAAAACTCCAAAAAGAGTAGCTGAAGCCATGCAGTTTTTAACTCAAGGTTATAGTCAATCGTTAGAAAAACTCGTTAATGGTGCTATTTTTGACGAAGGTCATAACGAGATGGTATTAGTTAGAGATATTGACTTTTTCAGTCTCTGTGAACATCATATGTTACCTTTTATGGGTAGAGCTCACGTTGCCTATATTCCCAATCAAAAAGTAGTCGGATTAAGTAAATTAGCTCGTATTGTTGAAATGTATTCTCGAAGATTGCAAGTACAAGAACGCCTTACCCGTCAAATCGCTGAAGCAATCCAAACTATTCTCGATCCTCAAGGGGTTGCCGTAGTAATGGAAGCAACTCATATGTGTATGGCAATGCGCGGAGTACAAAAACCCGGTTCATGGACTGTCACCAGTGCTATGATAGGGGTATTTCAAGAAGAGAATAAAACTAGAGAGGAATTTTTAGGGTTAATTCGTCATAAGCCCAGCTTTTTTTAATTAACAACTTTTAATTTCTAATTTTTAGGTATTCGGTTTTAGGTTTAATGGTTTTCAATAATGAGTTTATGGACATCAAATTACATAGAGTTTTTTCTTTTAGTTAATTTATTTTATATATTTCATCACTTAATTTGAATAGAGATTCTAACTTGCTTCAACATTAAATTTTGATAACCTTTAACCTAATTCCTAATACCTTTCCTAAACCTTCTATTCATTAGTTTATTCTGAGTAAAGTCATTGATTAAACTAATCTTATTCATCCTAGTAATGTTTGTAACAATAACCAAATATTCAATCCCACTATAACCACCACTGCCATATTGTCATCTAAAACATTAATCATCTCAATTTTAAAATAAGTGTCGCTTTCACATCCCCTTTCCGACATTGGGGACTTCCAATACTTCTCTTTCTCCCCCAGAATTAAAGATAGAGAGAGAAATTCACGCCTCTAAATCCCCAACTTTGGGGACTTCCAAACCGTCTCTTAATCCCCCAGAATTGGGGTAGGGGGGCGATTCCCAGAATTGGGGGCAAAGGAGCGATTATCCGTTAAACCGAAGTTAAAAGCGGATAAAATTAACCATCAAATTATCATTGATGAGGTAACAACTTTAACAGAAATTCCGCCTTTAGCATGGGAATATAAGCTAGGAAATCCCAGCGCTTTAGAGTGGATTTTAGATCAATATATAGAATTAATTGTTGGTTTTAGGTGTCGGGTGTTAGGTGTTAGGTTAAAGAATTGACAAGAAACATAAGTTTATTGATTTTCTTCTTTTTCTTCTTTTTCTTCTTTTTCTTCTTGTACAAGAGTCTATTGATGGAAGGGTTGTATTCGAAATGTCGAAGTAAATCCTTTGACTGACGAATCAATGTTTGAGGGTTTTAAACGTGAAACCTGCTACCTGCTACCTGCTACCTGCTACCTAGTACCTGCTACCTGCTACCTGCTACCTAGTACCTGCAACCTGAAACCTAGTAAAAACATTTGAATTAGTGCGTAACTTCAGATCTTTAATTTAACAAAAATGGAGAAAGAAGTCCCACGCTCTATTTTTCGTTAAAAAACCGCCCATGAAATGAGCGTGGGATGAATTTTGACAGTAAAATAA
>JAACUG010000090.1 GCA_009993045.1 Cyanobacteria bacterium CG_2015-22_32_23 | reverse complement strand
GTTAAGAGAGTAGGGATCATCAAAGTACCGAACCAGCCTACATATAAGCGGTTGTTGGTAGAAGTGATCCACTGACAAAACTGCTCCCATGAAGAAGACTGTTGTTGTTGTAAAGTGGTAGTCATGTTTTTATGATTGCGTTATAATTTTTTCGAGGTACGATGCGGTAATTGCTTACCATGAATACTATATTAGAGAAATTGTAAAGTTTTGTCAAGATTTTTCATAATATTTATTTTTATAACTGTCATAACTTTTAGTTATGTTTTTTGCTTTTTCTCTAAAATGTCCTATGATGTTTATATATTTATAATCATAGAAGTTAATTATTGCTCGTTGGTTATTAGTTATTTCTGAAACGATCAATCGTACCGTTAGAGCTTATCTAGGTGCTATTTGTGGTAAAAAGGGGGAATTATCTAATCTAGCCTCGACTGATGGGCATTGCCCACCCGATAATTAACCATTACTGACGATTTCTAATATTTCATTAGCCCAAATATGGCAAGTTCAAGAGCGTTTGATTATTTATAAACAATGTATTTTACCAAATCAGACTTAAATCCAAAGTAAAATCAGGTAAGATAGATTCCCCCGATATAGTTTTTGGGTGATCTAAAACCTCTTTTTTTTGTCCTTGACGATAGATTTCTACTTGTTTTTTTTCAGGGTTAATTAACCATCCTAACTTAATTTCATTATCGATATATTCTTCCATTTTCTGTTGTGTATCTTTTAATGAGTCTGTTTTTGACATTAATTCTAAAACAAAATCAGGTGCAATAGGCGAAAATTTTCTTTTTTCTTCTTCTGTTAATTTATTCCATCTTTCTTTCTTTATATAAGCAACATCAGGAGATCGATTACTGCCTTTTGGTAGTTTAAAACAGGTGGAAGAATCAAAGATATATCCTAGTTTTTTTTGACGATTCCAAATAACAAAATCGGCAATTAACTCCGCATTGGATTTTCCCGTTTCTCCGCCAGTTGGTGACATAATAATCAATTCTCCTTTTTGATTTTGTTCCAATTTTAGTTCTGGATTATGACGACAAAGTTGATAAAATTTTTCATCATCAATTTTAGAAATTACATCCAAGTTAATAGTATAAGCAGTCATTATGGTAATTTTCCCCTCGATCATAAGTAATGTTATGATAACACAAACGTCAAAAAGCACCCCTAAGAGAGAGTCATTGCGGTGAACAAAATATTAATTATAAAGCCATACACCTAACAAGAAGTGTTATAACTTAATTAAGTAATCATTTCAAGTATTTTATCTAGGGTGTTGATAACTATAGGATATTCTAGGTTTGGTCGTTGAATGACGATTAAGGGAATGTTTAACTCTTTAGCTACTTGATATTTTATATCTTCTCCTCCTGCTTTTCCTCCTGCTTTGGTGACGACTATTTCAATATTCCACATTTGCCACAAAGCTTTTTCTAGGGCATAGTTGATGGGAGGGCGAAGGGCTATAATGCGATCGCACTCAAACCCTGATTGATAGGCTTGATGAAGAGAATCAGCATAGGGAAGTATTCGGGTGTATAGGGTTGCTTGATGATGATAATTAGTGAATAAAGGTAAAAATTTTGCACCGATAGTCAATAAAACTCGTTTATTTTTTAAGGGAGAATTATCAACTACTAAATAATTAAAACAGGAAACATAAGTTATTAAGTTATTCTCAGGAATGGATAAGGAAAGACGTTCATATCTTATATATTTAATAGCTAAATCTCGACAAATATTAATGACTTCCTGAGAAATGTTAACGGCAAAAGGATGAGTAGCATCAATAACTCTGGTAATGTGATTTTGTGCCATCAGTTGATATATTTCTCTATCGGATAGTTTACCTACAAAGATTTGTGGATTTTTGATCTTTTGATAAAGTTTAGAAGCTGATGGAGTGGTAACGGTAATAATGTATGGGAAATTATGTTCTGTTAATAATTGTGCGATCGCCACACTTTCAGAAGTACCGCCGATAAGCCAAATAATCTCTTTTTTGAGGGAAATGTTCAAATATGTAGGAGTTAAGTTAAAGTGGTAGTGAGTTTATTTTAGTAAAAAAATCATAAAACAATATGCAACAAGCGGGAGCAACGGTGAGAAAAATTCGCTCTTTAAAAGATGCCCTCAATCGTTGTCAAGAATTAGGTATGAGACTTTCTCGTCAAAGGCGATTTATTCTTGAGTTGTTATGGTCACATCAAGAACATTTATCAGCAAAAGAAATTTACGATCTTTTAAGTCAACAAGGTAAAGATATTGGACATACTTCGGTATATCAGAATTTAGAGGCTTTGTCAAGTCAAGGGATTATTGAGTGTCTGGAAAGACATGAGGGAAGATTGTATGGTAATTTTTGTGAAGATCATAGTCATGTTAATGTCATAGATACTAATCAAATAATGGATATACAAGTAGAGTTACCTTCAGATTTAATTAAAACTATTGAAGAAAAAACTGGTATCAAAGTAGATCATTATCGCATTGATTTTTACGGTTACAAAAATAAATTGTCAGAGTAAGTAGGCAAAAGGTAACGAAGATTATTTGTCATTTTTATTAATTTAAAAGTCCATAATTTCTAAATGCTTTATTACTTAATAATGTCTTGGTTCAAATAATTATATTTATATTTTTTTAAATGAATGTATAATTAATTATTTTCAATTTTTACTCAAGAATTATCATTAAAATTTAAGAACTTTAAAGTCAAAAATAAAATGTCTTCTACTAACTCAAATGAAACTGAAATTAGTCTAATTTTATTAGATGATAATAATATTTTTACCTTGGGATTAAGAGAAGTTTTAAATACTGAAGAATTTAAGGATATAAATATAATTGCAACGGGGAAAATAGCTGATTTTTCTTCTTTATTAAAACAATATGAAGTAAATTTATGGGTAATTTCCTTAGATTTTAATCAATATCCTGAAAAAGTTAAACAGTTTTTGAAATTTCTGCCTCAATTAAGCAATGAATATCCTCATCTATCTTTAGTTATTTTAGTTTCATGGGAGTTTGTGGGAGATTTTTCTTCTATTCCTATTATAAAAGGAAGTTGTTATAAAAATGCAGATATTAATGAATTAGTAAAAACCTTTAGAATTTGTGCTAAGGGAGAGACTTACTTTAGTGTTAAAAATACTCTTTTTTCACCAAAAATAAATAGTTGGTTTTCTCGACAATGTAAATTTGGTTTACAACAAATTCAAGGAGAAATTATTAATATTGATGACTATATTAAAGGAAAAAAATTATCTATAGCTGATATTTTATATTGGCAAGGAAGAAAAAGAGAACTTAAGTTAGCTAAATGGTTAATTACTCAATTAAGTCCTGATTTTTACGAATTTATCTCCGATTCATCTAAGGAAAATAATCAAAGTAAGATTGATAAAAATTTTGCTCAAATTGATAACTATAACAGTCAAATTATTGTTAGTGATTCCCCTCAAAATACTTATGATTTAATATTGCTTAAAATTCAATCTTCTCTAAAAAACTCTACATCAAAATTACTAGAAATTGATATATTGCAAGAATCAAAAAAACAAGAATTATTGATGATTATTTTGCAAGAATGGATTATCTCTGTTAGAGAGTTAAGAAATCTTAATATAGATAAAGATAATGTATCTGAAAAAATTAATATTTATATTAAAGAACTTTGGCAAAATTCTACGATAAAATTTTTAAATAGATATTATCTTCCTGAATCTGAGTCTGATACTGATAGTATAAATTCTTATAGCTTGTTAGATTTAGTCATGAAAGAATCAGAGAGTTTACTAAAAGAAACTGTACCTAAAATACCATTTATATTAGATATAATTAGTTATGAAATTTATCAACAAAACTTAGTTATAGATAATGAAACTTATGAATATGATAGTAAATCAAATCAAGATATAGAAGCAATTATTATTGAAAATATTATCATTCATATAGCTAATTTGGTAATAGAATTTACTCTCAATAAATTTTCCGATAATACCAATATTAAACATAAATTATTTAACTTAGAATTAAAATCATCAAGAAAAGTGGCAATGTTTCGTAATAATCTAATTTGGAAATATCGCAAAGAAAAATATTGGCAAAATCCGAAAAATATCTTTGAAGACCAATATGAAATGTTAAAATTAGGTTATCAAGGCATTGAAACTTGTATAATTACTCATTCTCGTCATCAAGAGTTAAAAACCATACAAGGATTACCTTGGGCAGTTACAATACTTATTGAACTACGGGATAGTCTTTATAGGGTGGTTCAATCTTTAGAAAGAACTATTGGTAAAGTAGTTGTATATTTACTCACAGAAGTGATTGGTGGAGGAATTGGATTAATTGGTAAAGGCATTTTACAAGGCATAGGCAATCGAATCAAAAACTAAGGATAATAAAGATATTATTTGTATTAAGAGAATTATCAAATGCACAATTATCATCAGAAATTAAATCAAGATAAACCCAGAAAAATCCTCAGTTTCATGGCTGGGAGTTTAATTTTACTACAAAGTATATTTAGTGGGAATGCAGTTTTAGCACAAGTCAAAAATCAGCAATTTGATTATAGTGACTTACTCCGAAGTATTCAAACAGGGGAAGTAAACAAAATTACTATTGATCCTGCTACGAATATTGCTTATGTATATTTATCGGAAGGAGATGAAAATAAGCCCCAAAAAGTTAAACTATTTAATCAAAACCCTGAACTCATTGCCAAAATTCGAGAAAAAGGCATTGATTTTGCGGTAGAGTCTTCGGCAGCCAATACCGTTGCTGTCATTAATACGATGCAACTAGGTATATTTTTAATTGTCATTATCGGTTTATTTGTATTAATCAAACGTTCGGCAGGTAGTGCGGCAGGGGCGATGAATTTCGGTAAATCAAGGGCTAAATTTCAAATGGAAGCCACTACTGGAATTGAATTTAAAGATGTTGCTGGAATTGAGGAAGCAAAAGAAGAATTACAAGAAGTTGTGGTATTTTTAAAAACTCCTGATAAATTTACCGCCGTGGGTGCTAAAATTCCCAGAGGTGTTCTGTTGGTAGGTCCTCCGGGTACGGGTAAAACTCTTTTAGCTAAAGCCATCGCTGGAGAAGCTGAAGTTCCTTTTTTCAGCATTTCAGGTTCTGAATTCGTCGAAATGTTTGTCGGTGTTGGTGCTTCACGGGTACGAGATTTATTCAAAAAAGCCAAAGAAAATGCCCCCTGTTTAGTTTTTATTGATGAAATTGACGCAGTAGGCAGACAAAGAGGTACAGGTATCGGTGGCGGTAATGATGAAAGAGAACAAACTCTTAATCAATTATTAACGGAAATGGATGGATTTGAGGGAAATACGGGCATTATCGTTATTGCTGCCACTAATCGCCCTGATGTCCTTGATTCGGCTTTATTACGCCCTGGACGTTTTGATCGCCAAGTTATCGTTGATTATCCTGATTTAAAAGGTCGTTTAGGTATTTTAGATGTTCATGGCGCTAATAAAAAAATTGATCCTGATGTCTCCTTAGAAGCGATCGCCCAACGTACTCCCGGTTTTAGTGGAGCAGATTTAGCGAATTTACTCAATGAAGCAGCAATTCTTACCGCCCGAAGAAGAAAAGAAGCCATTACGATGGATGAAATCAATGCGGCTATTGATCGGGTTATTGCTGGAATGGAAGGGACTCCTTTAGTTGATAGTAAAAGTAAAAGATTAATCGCCTATCATGAAATTGGTCACGGTATTGTGGGAACATTAACGAAAGGCCATGATCCCGTGGAAAAAGTAACTTTGATCCCTCGTGGACAAGCCAAGGGTTTAACATGGTTTACCCCTGATGAAGAACAAGGTTTAGTGTCTAAAACTCAACTTTTTGCTCGTATTACTGGTTTACTGGGAGGAAGGGCCGCAGAAGAAGTGATTTTTGGTGATGGTGAAGTAACCACTGGAGCAGGAAATGACATTGATAGAGTAACCCATTTAACTCGTCAAATGGTGACAAAGTTCGGGATGTCTCCTTTAGGTTTACTAGCTTTAGAAGGAGAAGAACAACCTTTATTTTTAGGTAGTGATAGCGTTAATCGGACAGAATATTCTCAAGAAATTGCCGAAAAAATTGATTTACAGATTCGAGGTATTATCTTAAAATGCTATGAAGATGCTAAACAAATAATTATAGATAATCGAGCTTTAATTGATTTTTTGGTAGATCTTCTCGTAGAAAAAGAAACCATTGAAGGGGATGTTTTTCGTCAAATAGTTAAGGATTATTCTTTTAAGAAACAAGTTTTAAATGTTTAGATAATCATTTTTTTTGATTTCTACCTTTACTCATAACAAATCAAAGATCATTGCTATATAATCAATTTTGCACATTGACTTAAATTAATTAAAAGTCTATCTCAAAACTATTAAATTTCTATCAAGATTATCTAACATTTATTTTATGAAAATTACTTCGCCTTTTATCAACCTCATTTTAACTTTAGTGGGGGGAATTCTTTTAGTTTCTTCTTTAATTGATTATCTTTTTCTTCTTATTCCCTTACAATTAGATGATCCTAACTGGCAAATTAATCTCACTAATAGTATCGTTGACCGAGGTATTGTGCCTTTAATTGGTATTACTCTATTACTTTTAGGATGGTGGATTAATGATACTAATAATCGACCAAAATCGAAAATAAGTATTCGTCTTCCTCTGTTTATTATTTCTAGTTTATTAGGATTATTATTTTTAATCTTAGTTCCAGTACATTTAAGTAATATTAACCGTGTTAGTGCTGATTTAATGAGTCAAATTGCTCAAAAAATAGAACAACAACAAACTCAAATTCAAGGTTTTGTTTCTCAATTAGATGCTATTTCTCGTAATCCTGAACAATTAAAACAGGAAATTGCTCAACGAACTCAAGTAATTGAAGCTGGTGGCGTAATACAAGGACAAAAAATAGATCCTCAACAGTTACAATTAATTACAGGTCAACGAGATCAATTACAACAAATTTTAGATTTATCTCAAAAACCTGATCAATTAAAAGCAAAGTTACAAGAAGTAGAAGCCAAACTACAAGTTCAACTCAAAGGATTAGAAGAAAAAGAAATCAAAAAAGCTCAAACTCTTGCCCTTAAACAAAGTTTACGCACTTCTATTAGTAGCTTAATACTGGCGATCGCCTATGCTGTGATTGGTTGGTTAGGGTTAAAAATGTTAATCGAAAAAGAGTCTTAAGAAAAAAAATCCCCAGAAAAGTGACGAACAATTGTTAATGACAAAGTTTTAGTTGATAATGAGATTATCATTCATCAATCAATAATAAATAATAGGGAACTTGTGTTACAACGGATAAAGCAAGGTTTTAAAAATGATTTAATTGCTGGATTGTTAGTAGTTATTCCTTTAGCTACTACTATTTGGTTAAGTTATGTCATCGCTAATTGGGCGATTAAATTTCTCACAGAAATACCAAAACAAATTAATCCTTTTGATGGACTTAATCCTATTGTTACTAATTTACTCAACTTTTCTGTAGGGTTAACTGTACCTCTGGGTTTAATTTTACTCATTGGTTTAATGGCAAGAAATATTGTCGGTAGATGGTTATTAGATGTTGGGGAAAAAATTTTACAAGCTATTCCTTTAGCCGGTGCAATTTATAAAACTCTTAAGCAAATATTAGAGACATTATTCCAAGATTCACAAACAAAATTTAGGAGAGTTGTTATTGTTGAATATCCTCGTGTAGGTGTTTGGAGTATGGGATTTGTTACGGGGAAAGTTAGTGATATGTTTCAAGAGAAATTAGATAAACCAATGTTAAGCGTTTTTATCCCGACGACTCCTAATCCTACATCAGGGTGGTATGCAATCATACCTGAAGAAGAAGTTATTAATGTTTCTATATCCATTGAAGATGCTTTTAAAGTTTTGATTTCTGGAGGTATTGTTAGTGCCAATAGTGGAGCAATAGTAACTAATAATAAAGTAAAAATACCACTACCAGTAAATAATTCTGATGTGTCTGTAACCCCTTTAAACAATGAATCTTTATCGGCAACGACTTCAGAAACAGTATAGTTATAAAATTAATTCTAAAAAAATTTTACAAAATATGTACTTTCTGTTACCATTATTGTAAAGAAATCTTACGGAGAAACATTGGTAACTCCCTACGAAGATTTCCTCAAGATTAAACGACAACAAATTTTTGCCGACTTTATATTTAGTCGGTTTTTTTTATGGTTTTTTACTTATAATCATCCGACTTAGTTAATTTTCGTTGGTGTAAAGGTGTAAACCTGCCGAAATCGGATATTGTTGTATCGAACTGAGGTATAATATTTATATTTAATAAACATAAAATAATGTATTAATATATCGTTAAATTTTCTGCATTATGTTATTATTTTAAGGATAAATAAATGAAATTTTTATTAAGTTAAAAATTATTATTGGTAAATATTTACCAATGTTACTCATATTTTAATTAATTAAAATAAAGAAAGAAGTAACAAAAGTAGTTGGGAACTTTACTAAAGATTTTAGTAAAAACTCAATATTGAGGCTTGTAGTTAGCCCCGTAAGATTATCCTTACAAAGCTAGAAATATTTGACTATATTTTTAGTAACTATAATCGGATAACTATTAATTAATATGGTGAATCGTCGCTCTTTTTTACAAGGTATAGGTAGTTTAACCCTAGCTTCTTTGTTGTCAGGTTGTGAAAAAAATTATGATTTAAAAGTTGCACTATTACAAGGCTCAATTCCGATACAATTAATTGCAGCCTTATCACAACAATCTCGTACAATGGGTATTGTTAACTTTGAATCTCAGGCAACCCTTGAAGATATATATAATTTATTGTTAAAATGGCAAGGTAAAAATGTATTAACTCAAAAGAATAAATCGCCTTTTTTACCTAACTTTTCGGATAATAAATCGACACCCAATGACTTAGTAACATTAGGTAATTATTCCTTAAATTTAGCTATTGCCGAGAAATTAATTGAACCCTTAGAATTAAATAAACTTCAAAATTGGCAAAATATCCCCCAAGAATTTCAGAATTTAACCAAGAGAAATGAAGAAGGAAAACTCGATAATAATGGTAAAATTTGGGGTGCAGCCTACCGTTGGGGATGTGTTATGATAGCTTATCGCAATGATAAATTTGCCTCTTTAGGATGGCAACCTCAAGATTGGCAAGATTTATGGCGACAAGATATTACTCGTCAAATTTCTTTGTTAAATCAACCCAGAGAAGTGTTAGGCTTAATTTTGAAAAAACTTGGTTATTCCTACAATACAGAGAATTTAAACACTATTTCCGAACTTAAATCGGAGTGGATAGCACTGCAAAAACAAGTAAAATTTTATGATGATATTAATTATTTACAACCTTTGATTTTAGGTGATACTTGGTTAGCAGTAGGTTGGTCAACAGATATATTACCGATAGTTGAAAAATATAGTAACATTTCCGCAGTTATACCTAAATCTGGTACATCTTTATGGGCGGATATATGGGTAAAACCTCGTCAAGAAACAAATAATCCTCAACAATTAGAAAAAATTTATGATTTCATTGATTTTTGTTGGGAGGAAAAATCCGCAAAACAAATCAATTTATTTACCAATGGAGTTTCACCTTTAAAATCACCTTTAAAAAGCAATCCCAAAATTCCGTCAATGTCTTCTGAAGTTTTTGCAAAAAGTGAGTTTATCGACACTTTACCAGAGTTATCCATTAAACAGTATCAACAATTGTGGAAAACCATAGTTTAAATTATTCTAATCAGTCCCAAAAATTCTTGTAGATTCTTGATTTTTTAAGAAAAAACTGTTACTATGGTAATGTTTGATAAAATTTAATGAGGGGTTATAGCTCAGTTGGTAGAGCACTGCAATGGCATTGCAGGGGTCAGGAGTTCGAGTCTCCTTAGCTCCATTAAGATAAAATACTACCTACTATAAAAGCAATTCTAGGTAACTAAGCTAGGTTTTTTACTAATTAGGGTTTGCTGAATAAATCAGAAAGCTATTAAAATCAAGGCTTGGGCCATCGTTAAGTTAATAAAAAAGTGCGTAGTTTTAGGCATTTTTGCTCAAAAAACAGGGTAGTATTATACAGTTACAAACTCTAATTTCAAAAATCAAAACCATTAAAACCTTTGCCCTTTGCTCATTGCCCTTTGCCCTACCCCTTCCTCAGACTTTTTCAGCAGACCCTAATTATGGGTAACGGAGTTACTTTAAGTAAAAAGTAGAAAAATATCTAGTTTAATTACTTTTAAAAATTGAGTTTTATTGATGTTCTAACTTAATTACGACTTATCGTCAATGATCAACTATCAACTACTTGTTATTAAACAGTTGCAGGAGCTGTTTTAGCAGTAAATTTAGCTCTATTTTTTCCTTTATTAGATTCTGTTTCCTCTAAAGGAACGAACTCAATATGATTTAATAAAGTAGTTACAAAGGCAAAAAGTAGAAAAGGTAAAGATAGAACTAAAACAATGCCAACCGTAGCAAAAGCATAGATTTGACGAGTACTACTCCATAAAGCTAATGTACTAGCAAGACTGATAAAAATAACTCCTAACCAAACAATAATTTGACCGTAAATATCTCCAAAAGAAAGAGTACAAATCATTCGATATTTTTTGTCGTTATCCATAATTATGTAAATTATATTTTTACTATATTTATCTAAGCTAAAGCTATAAATTAGTTCTATCTCAAATTTAAAGATTTTTAAAACAATTGCAAGAATAATTTACAATTTTAAACAAAACTAATTTTATCTTTAGGAAGTTAATTTATTAATTGTGGCTCTTCTACAGTAGTTAGAATAAAATAAAATAAAATAAACCTTATAAAGTTGACACTATCAAGATTATAAGAATTAACAATTAAATTTGTTTGTTATAGATTATTGACACCTAACACCTTTTTCAAGGAATAATTTATCATGAACAGAAGTAACAGAGCCTTAATTATTAATATTTACTAAACTTAGTCGTAATTTTTTATTTTCAAAACTCACGAAAAAAGGTGGGAAACACCCACCCAATAAACTAAGAGAATTTATATTACAATAGATTAATCTTCATAAAGACGACATTCATCAGCATCAGGATTATCATCACAATATCTCTCTAAAGAGGTTTTTTGAGGCTCATTTTCTTTTTGGTGAGAAGCCTCCGCCTGTAATTCTTCTACTGCATCCCAAGCCGCAGCACATTCAGGAGAATTTGTGCCACTAATATCACAAACTTCTCTGGCTTCTTTTAATTCTTCTTGGATTTTTTCTTGTATATTAGTCATATTTTTAACATACCTTAAGTATTTTTAGTTATCTTTTATAGCTTATAACAGAATTCGATTATTTGTGATCTGGATATAGTTGTTGATTTTGTGGAAAAACGTCCATTTAACTAACTTTATACAGTATTGCTATGGCACAAATTATATCTTATTTACACTTACCGCTCAAATTAAAGGTGATTCTAGTTTTTTATGCTGTTAGGTTTATTAAAAAAGATCAAAATTTGTCTCAAGAAGATTTTGATGCTAGAATTCAAAGACTTCAACAATTATTGACAAAAACACACTGCTGTTTGATGGATAAGACTAACGAGATCAATAATAAAACTAAAGAGTTAATCAGAAGTTAAAATTGAAATGAATTAAAAACGGATATTCTTACTAATTTACGAAAATATCTTGACAAAGAAAAAAAATATTTATCAAAAATATAGTATTACTTTTGAATATTTTATTATATTTTCCCTAACTTAGAGGTCACTTTTTGCTGTTTCAAAAATTCATCCTGACACGAATAAATTTATCAAACTATCCTTATGTTAAGATTTATTAAGCATAGGAAGAAGAAAATAAGAAGAGATGGAAAAACAACACAAAGTAATCGTTATCGGCGCTGGAATTGGTGGTTTAACCACGGGAGCATTATTAGCTCGTTATGGCTATGATGTTACTATATATGATCAGGCAATAGTAGCTGGTGGATGTGCTTCTACTTTTACTCGTAAGGGTTTTACTTTTGATGTTGGTGCGACTCAAGTGGCAGGTTTAGAAAAAGGTGGCATTCATCATCGTATTTTTAAAGAGTTAGAAATAGAATTACCCTCGACAACAGAATGTGATCCTGCTTGTGCGGTATTTTTACCCCAAGAAAAGCAACCGATTATGGTGTGGCGTAATCCTGATAAATGGCAAAAAACAAGAGAAAAACAGTTTCCGAATAGTGCAAATTTTTGGGCATTACTAAAGACTTTATTTGATGCTAGTTGGCAGTTTCAAAGTCGAGATCCTATTTTACCACCTCGCAACTTATGGGATTTATCACAATTAATTCAAGCCTTACGATTAGATACTTTTGTCACTGTGCCTTTTACCTTGATGACGGTGGCTGATGCTTTACGTTTATTTGGCTTAGGAAAAGATAAACGGTTAAAAACTTTCCTCGATATGCAGTTAAAGTTATATTCTCAAGTAGATACAGAAGAAACTGCTTTACTTTATGCGGCGACAGCTTTATCGGTGTCTCAATCTCCCCAAGGATTATCTCATCTTAATGGCAGTATGCAGGTGTTAAGCGATGGCCTTGTTGAAGGATTAAAAAAATATGGTGGCAAGTTATATATGCGTCATTTAGTGCAAAAAATTCATACGGAAAACGGTAAAGTAACGGGAGTTACTATTAAAAATCTGAAAACGGGAGAAATTAGAGAAGAAAAAGCCCATCATGTTGTGGGTAACGTCACTGTCAATAACTTGGTAACCATGACAGAAAAAATCCCCGTGACTTATAGTCAACGAGTGGAAAATTTACCTCCAGCTTCTGGTGCATTTGTCATCTATTTAGGAGTTGATATAACTGCAATCCCTGAAAATTGCCCTCCTCATCTTCAATTTTTATACGACTATAACGGGGAAATCGGCGAAATGAATTCTTTATTTATTTCTGTTAGTAAACAAAAAGACGGCAGAGCCCCTGAAGGTAAAGCTACGATTATCGCTTCTTCTTTTACCGATGTTAACCTTTGGTGGGATATACCTCTGGAAGATTATGAGGCACTAAAACAAAATTATACTGATAAAGCGATCGCCCGTTTAAAAGAATATTTTAACCTAACTTCCGAGACAATAATTCATCAAGAGGTTGCGACTCCTGTTACTTTTTATAAATACACAGCAAGAGAAAAAGGCATCGTTGGCGGTGTTGGGCAAAGAATCGGTACATTTGGCCCTTTTGGTATCGCTACTCGCACCCCTATTAATAATTTATGGTTAGTAGGAGACTCAACTCATCCGGGTGAAGGCACAGCAGGAGTCAGTTATTCGGCTTTAACGGTGGTAAGACAAATAAAAAATATGGATAAATAAAGCTAAACGGAGAAATTAGGAAATAAAAATTTAGCCTTCCTAAAAATAAAGCAACCATTGCACTACTTACAATATGATGGTTAATAAATTTAAAATTTTCTATTCTTAACTTAATGATACAATCATATTAAACCATAAAATGGGATATATGAGAAGATGTTTTCCTCATTTAAACAAGGATTTAAACAACAGTTATCTGAAATATTGAATTGGTTGGGACGATTATTTCTAATTGTGATAGCCATAGGAATTCCTACTTTTATTTTGTTAAATGGAGGTACTGTAGATGGTTGCGCTATTTCTGAATATATGCCTTTAATAGCGGGGATATTATCAACGGCTGGACTAATTCTGTTAATTGGAAATCCATTGATTGCTATTCTCGCTGGTGGCATTTTAGGATTAATACTTGATTTGCCATTGATTAAACATTTCTTATGTCAATGAAGTTTATTAATATGACTAACCTAATTGAAATCAAAGATTTATCTAAAAGTTTTAGACAATCTTTATTTGAAAAAAAAGAAGTTTTAAAACAAATTAACTTTACCTTAAAATCTCATGAATTTATTGTTTTAAAAGGTGCTAATGGTTCAGGAAAAACTACTCTAATTAATCTTATTTTAGGATTGTCAAAACCTGATAAAGGCAAAATCAAATTGTTTGGTAAAAGTCCCCAAGATTATCGTTCAAAAATTAAATTAGGTGTTGTGTTACAAAAAGTTTCTATTCCTAAAAATTTAAAAGTTATTGAGTTAGTGAGTTTATTTAGACAATATTATCCTAATCCATTATCCATAGACGAAATTTTCAACACGGTTAATCTTAAAGGAAAAGAAAAAAACTGGGCTTCTAAACTTTCAGGTGGTGAAGAACAAAGATTATATTTTGCCCTAGCTTTATCTGGAAATCCTGAATTACTAATTTTAGATGAACCGACTAGAAATTTAGATGAAGAAGGATTTAAAGAATTTTGGCAACAAATTGATAATTGTTGGCAGAAAAATATTAGTATTTTAATGGTAACAAATCAACAATCTGATTTACCTTATTTACAAAAATTTGGAACAAAATATATCTCATTAAATAACGGTCAACTTGAACAAATAATTGTTAGTTAAATTATGGGTAATAATCAAGAAACAGAAAGTAAAATTAACTATACTGGGGTTTTATTTCAACAAACTTTTATAGAAATATTACAATTAGTTAGAACACCATTATATCTATTCGGAATTTTTTTATTTCCTTCGTTAATTGTATTTTTTCCTAGTACTCAAAATTCAGCACAATTGATATTAGTTTTTTTCAGTGCTTTAATGCTATTGATTGTCTCAGTGGAAAGATTAGGAAAAAGAATCGCAACGGAAAGAATAGAAGGTTGGCAAAAATTAATACAAGTTTCTCCTTTGCCACCTAGTATATTTTTGAGAGCTAAAATTATAGTTACTTTACTAATATCAATTAGTATTTTGTTTCTCATGTTTATTTTTGGAAAATATCGATGGGGAATTGATACTCCTTTAATTGATTGGCTCAGTTTATTTTTCTGTTTAATATTAGGTATTATTCCTTTTGCAATTTTTGGTATAGCAATGGGATATTTATTCAATCCCAAAAGTGTTGATTCAATTTTAGGATTACTGATTCCGATGGCTTTATTAAGTTGTGGTTTGCCCCTTTCTGATGCTGAATGGTTTAAGATAATATTAGATTTTTCTCCTTTTTATCATTATGGACAATTAATTTTATCTAGTGCAAATATTAAAGATATTAACTCTGATGGAAACTTAATTTTTCATATAGCTTATTTATTAATATTTTCGTTATTTTTTTACTTTTTAGCTATTTGGGCTTATAAAAGAGATCAATCTTTAAGCTAAATAATAATGGTGGGCAATGCCCACCCGACAATTATACAGGCATACCTAAAATATCCTCGATTTTTGGCATATCTTCTAAGGCAATAACTCGCCCTTCATCTTCAAAACCGTCAATCTCATTGAAGTTTAAATAACGGTATAATTCACCTTTGAAAGGATCTATTTTTTCAGATACAATCGCCATATACTCCTCCACTGTAGGAATTTTGCCCAATAAGGCACAAACGGCGGCTAACTCAGCGCTACCGAGATAAACCCTTGCACCTTTACCCATACGGTTGTTAAAGTTACGGGTAGAAGTAGAGAATACTGTAGCATTATCCTCAACCCTTGCTTGATTTCCCATACACAAAGAACACCCTGGCATTTCAGTTCTTGCACCAGCCGCCTCAAAAATATCGTAAACTCCGCCCTTGCGTAACTGTGTTTCATCCATGCGAGTAGGAGGACAAATCCATAAACGCCCTTTAACTGTACCAGCACCTTCTAAAATCTTCGCTGCCGCTCGGTAATGTCCGATGTTTGTCATACATGAACCGATGAACACTTCATCAACTTTATCACCAGCACACTCGCTCATCAGCTTAACATTATCTGGATCATTGGGGGCAGCAACGATCGGCTCTTTGATTTCACTGAGGTTAACGGTTATAATATCCGCATATTCGGCATTTTCATCCCCAGACATCAGAGAAGGATTAGCTAACCATTCCTCCATTTTGGCAATACGACGCAATAAAGTACGAGCATCAGCATAACCTCTGGCAATCATATTCTTCATTAAGCTCACATTCGATCGCAAATATTCCCCAACGGTTTCTTCACTGAGTTTAATTGTACTACCAGAGCAAGAACGTTCGGCGGTTGCGTCGGTTAACTCGAAAGCCTGTTCAACTTTTAAATCTGGTAAGCCTTCCATTTCCATGATACGCCCGTTAAAGACGTTGATTTTATTCTCTGTGCCGTAGGTTAATTTGCCTTCTTGCATAGCTACCCAAGGGATTGCGTTAACAATGTCTCGTAATGTCACCCCGGGTTGTAATTCTCCCGTGAATTTGACTAACACCGACTCAGGCATATCTAAAGGCATCGCCCCTAAAGCCGCCGCAAATGCCACTAAACCTGAACCTGCGGGGAAGGAAATACCAAGAGGGAAACGGGTATGAGAATCGCCTCCAGTGCCTACAGTATCAGGCAATAACATCCGATTTAACCATGAGTGAATAATACCATCACCAGGGCGTAAGGCAACACCGCCACGAGTAGAGAAAAAATCAGGTAATTCTTTGTGAGTTTTGATGTCAACGGGTTTGGGATAGGCGGCAGTATGACAGAAGGTTTGTAAAGTTAAATCGGCATTGAATCCTAAACAAGCCAATTCTTTTAACTCATCACGAGTCATAGGTCCTGTGGTGTCTTGAGAACCAACAGTAGTCATCATCGGTTCGCAAGAAGTGCTAGGGCGGATACCTTCCACTCCACAGGCTTTTCCTACCATTTTTTGAGCTAAAGTAAACCCTTTACCAGTATCCGCAGGGGCGATTGGTCTTACAAATAGCTTACTTGGTTCTAATCCTAATGCTTGACGGGTTTTATCGGTTAAAGCCCGTCCAATTAAGAGGGGAATGCGTCCACCTGCTCTCACTTCGTCTAAAATGGTGTCAGGCTTAAGGGTAAAAGTGGTAATGGTTTCTCCGTTTTCGTTGGTGATTTTGCCCTCGTAGGGGTAAATGGTGATGACATCTCCAGTGTTTAAGTTGTTGACATCGCACTCGATGGGTAACGCTCCCGAATCTTCGGCGGTGTTGAAGAAGATAGGTGCAATTTTACCTCCCAATACATAACCCCCAGATTTTTTATTCGGTACAAAAGGAATTTCATTGCCAATATGCCATAATACGGAATTGATTGCAGACTTACGAGACGAACCTGTCCCCACTACGTCACCCACATAAGCTACAGGGTGTCTTTTTTCTTTTAATTTGGCAATGGTTTCTAACCCTTCTGGCATTCTCGATTCTAACATTGCCAAGGCGTGTAAAGGAATGTCAGGGCGAGTGGTGGCGTGGGGTGCGGGGGATAAGTCATCGGTGTTGGTTTCTCCTGACACTTTAAACACCGTCACGGTGATGGATTCAGGCACTTTGGGCTTACTGATAAACCATGCTCCATTTGCCCATGCGTCAATAACTTGTTTGGCGTGGGGGTTGGTTTCTGATAATTCTAAGACATCGTTAAATGCATCGAAGACTAAGAGGGTTTTGCTGAGGGCGTTAGCAGATTCGAGGGCTACGTTACTATCTTTAGATTTCAATAAACTGATGAGGGATTGCACGTTATAACCTCCCATCATTGTACCTAATAAGCTCACTGCACCTTGTTTGGAGATAACGGGAGATGTTAATTCACCTTTTGCTACTGCTGTTAAAAACCCTGCCTTGACGTAGGATGCTTCATCGACACCAGGGGGGATGCGATCGCGCAGTAACATCATTAATTCTTCTTTCAATTCCTCTGGGGGATTCTGCAACATTTCGCACAGGTGCGATGTTTGTTCGGCGTTAAGGGGTAAGGGGGGAATGCCTAATTTGGCTCTTTCTTCTGCGTGTTGATGATATATTTCTAACCAAGTCATCGTATTTATGCTTATTTTTTACAATAATTTACTATTTTAAGCATATCAAAGACATGAACAGGGGTTTTGTATCAATGTTAATAGTTTTGATGATATATTATTCATGGTTAAAGTAAGTAGTCAATTTATGTTTTGTAACGCATCTCAAATTTATCAATTTTTAATAGAAGATAACATCACAAAAAGTGAAGGTAAAATAACCTTTGATTTTTTAAATATATCTATTGACATTAATCAAAAAAGTGCCATTGGAGATTTATTTCAAGAATGGTTTGCACAATGGTTAAAATCAAAAAATATTGAATTTAGAATGAAGTCTAATACTCAAGAATTTCCTGATTTTTTATTAGATTTAGAGTCAGATAGACAAAATTTATTAGAAATAAAAACATTTAATTATAGTGCTTCTCCAGCTTTTGACATTGCTAATTTTGAGGCTTATTGTCGGTCATTAAAAACGAATGCTTATCGTTTAGATGCAGATTATCTAATCTTTGGTTATGACTTAATAGATGCAAAATTTTATATTCGAGAAATTTGGTTAAAAAAAATTTGGGAAATTACTGGTAAATCAACAAGATACCCAATCAACTGTCAAATTAAACAAGATACTATTTATAATATCAGACCAATACTTTGGTATTCTGAACGAGCAAAAATAAAGCCATTTAACAATAAAAAAGAATTTCTTAATAGCATATATCAAACTTTAATTTCTTATCCTAAAACACAGGAAAATAATCAGGATTGGTTAAAAATAGTCACAGAAAACTATTATTTTTATACAAAGCAAAGGTTATAATTTTCACGGGATTCACACTCTAATTTTTGCATTAATATTCTTTGACAAATTTCACTTATTACTGGAATAACTACAGTATTTCCTAATAAATCATAGGCTTTATTAATTGGTAAATCTATATCATAATTTTCAGGAAATCCAAATAATCTTAAACCTTCTCTAATAGTTAAATTTCTAATACCATTACCATCGATAACACCTAATTTCTGCATATCAGTAGCGACTAAAGTAGGAGCAAAATCTAAAGGGTTTAATATTTTATTCAATTCAAAGCTCAACTTTCCTACAACTATATTGTAGCCTTTCTCTAAGTCTGTACGATATTCTCTTTTCTTGACTATTTGACCATTTTTATTAATAACTTCTATTAAGTCTTTTGGGTGTTCATATTTTAGGTATTTCTTATCAACTAAATCATCTAACATACATTTTAAATTTTCATCAGGATAAAAAGAGCCAATTTCTTCAATAGTTAATGGTATGCCATCCATCCACGTTATGCCTTTTTTTTCTGACCATATTTTTCTTCTTCTTTGTTTTAATAATAAATTTAATAATTCTTTTTGTTTAGTAGAAACTTTTTCCTTTAATTCTATATCCCAACTATGAATATTATCATCTCCTCCTCTTTTATCTTTGATCGATTTTCCATATAGTTCTTCAAGAGAAAAATGATTTAATAACAGATTAATAAACTTAGTATTAAAAGTTGGTTGTCCAGTTTCTAAAATATCTATTAATTGACGTTGTTTGTGTTGCTTAAAATCTAATGATATACAATTATTTTTAGTTCCAACTATATAAATTCTTTTTCTATTTTGAGGAATACTAAAATTAACACTATTGATCACTTGCCACGTCACTTTATATCCTAAATTATCTAATTTATATAAAATAGTATTTAGTGTTTTACCTTGATCATGTTTAACTAAACCTTCAACATTTTCTAACAAAAAAGCAAAGGGTTGTTTATCTTTTAAGATTCTTTCTATCTCAAAAAATAATGTTCCTCTAGTATCTAAAAATCCTTGTCTTGTACCAGCATTGCTGAAAGGTTGACAAGGAAAACCAGCTAATAAAATATCAAAGTTAGGTATATTTTCACTTTTAATGTTAGTAATATTTTTTGTTATTTCTTGCTCTTTAAAATATTTATTATAAGTATCAAGGGCATAAGATTTAATTTCAGAAGTTAAGACGCATTTACTATTAATATTTAGATTTTTACAGGCTTGTTCTAATCCAATTCTCATTCCTCCTAAACCTGCAAATAAATCAATAAATTTAATTTCTTGTACCATAGATTTTTACTCAATAAATTTTACACTAAGGATAATTATATCTCAGTTTTTCAAATTATATGTTAAATTTTACTATAATGTTCTATAAAATCATAATCGTATAAGATAAAATAAAGTTAAGCAATGATCAAATTACATCCAGAATTTATAACTAAAAATGGTAATAAAGAATTTTCTGTTTTACCTTATGAAGAATTTGTCAAAATTAAAGAATTATTAGAAGATTTAGACGATTTGCAAGATTTAAGAAAAGCTAAAAAAAGAAGAAAAAAATAGTCCTTCAATTCCTCTAAATGAAGTCAAAAAAATGCTTAATTTATCATAATTTTTTTTCGGTTTAGGAGGTGCGATCGAGCTTATGATAAAATATAAATCATAATAACAAGGATGTGATTATGATCAATACTGCGATCGTTGATAAGAATCAAAATAATAAAAAAACTTATTCTATTAAAGAATTAGTAAAACTTTCTCTTGAAGAAAGAGCTAAGATTTTAAGCCCTATAATTAATCAAATTGCCGAAGATATAAATAATGATCCTGAATTTTATCTTTTCTCTCATTTAGACGGAGAAGGTATCGAAAATGACGATTAATCCTCAAAAAGGAGAGATTTGGCAGGTTAATTTAGATCCGACTATTGGGCAAGAAATCAAGAAGATACTCCCTGTTGTTGTTATTAGTTCAAATATTTATAATCCTATTGCTTTAAGAATTATTATCCCCATTACTACTTGGCAAGATAAGTTTCTTGATCGCCCTTTTATGGTAAAAATAAGTCAAGATAAAAATAATGGATTAGTTCAAGATTCTGCGGGAAATGTTTTACAAATTAGAAGTATATCAACCCAAAGATTTATCAAAAAAATTGGCTTTATTTCTCCTGAAATTATGAGTGATATATTGGATTCACTTATGATTAGTGTTGATTATTTCTAAATTTACAACGATTCGATCGCTTTTGATTTATTTTAAACAGATACAACACTAAAATATTTTTTAAGAAAGAATGGGGAAAAAAGAAAAACTAATTGATAAACTTAAAAATAGCCCGAATAACATCACTTTTAGCGATATTAGTAAACTGTTAGAATTAGAAGGATTTATTCTCGATCGAATTACAGGAAGTCATCATATTTTTGAGAAAGGTGATATTGTTTTTGTGATCCCTGTTCATCGTAACCGAGTAAAATCAATATATGTTAAAAGAGTAATAGAATTAATTGAGAGAGAATAAAAATGAATTATCCAATGGTTATTTATCCTTGTGAAGAAGGCGGATTTGTGGCAGAAATACCTTGTTTAAAAGGATGTCTTGCCCAAGGAGAAACATTACAAGAAACGTTAGAAGAATTGATAATTATTAAAGATTTATGGTTAGAAACTGCACGGAAAAAAGGGAATAAATTACCTGATGAAAAATTAGCAATTTCTCAAGTTAAAGCATTAAGTTTATAACTTTAGCATCAATTATAATAAATAAAGTTACATTAATGAGGGTTTAAATATGACAACAAAATTAGCAGAAATTAAAGAAATGATTTTTCAACTTCCTCCAGAAGAAATTAATCAATTAATTAAAGAAATTAATGAGACAATATCAACAAAAGATTTTATGAAATTAGCTGAAACAGGATTTGAAGAATGGAATGATCCAGAGGAGGATATTTATAGTAATGATACCGAAAATTAGAAAAATCTGGTTAGTTTCTTTTCCTTTTAGTTATTTAAGTGCAACAAAACTTCGTCCTGCTTTAGTTATGGCTAATCATAAAGAAGAAGTAATTATTTTAGGAATATTCTCAATAATACCAGATGAAAACTTACGAGAAACTTGGGTTTTAATTTCTGAAAATGATCGAGAGTTTAAACAAACAGGATTGAAAAAAATGTCTTTAATTAGGGGTGATAAAATAGCAACTCTTAGTAAGTTTATTTTTCAAAAAAAGTTAGGTATTTTATCCTCTGATTTGATGGAAAAAGTTAATTTAGCTTTGAAGAAATCTCTTAATTTATAAAGTGTATATCGATCACATCTTTTCGGTTTATGAGGTGCGATCAAAATTTTACAATAATTTATGATCGATTCCTTACAATTGTTTGAATAATGAATTTACTAAAAGGACAAACTTTTATCGATTTATTTGCTGGAATTGGGAGTTTTCATCAAGCATTAAATTATTATGGTGCAAAATGTGTTTTTGCTTCCGAATGGGATAAATACTGTCAGGAAATTTACTTAAAAAATTATGGTTTTTTGCCTGAAGGAGACATAACTAAAATTAACGAAAATGATATTCCTCCTCACGATATTTTATGTGCTGGTTTTCCTTGTCAAGCATTTAGTATTTCAGGAAAACAATTAGGATTTAACGATACCAGAGGTACTCTATTTTTTGATGTAGCTAGAATTGCTAATTATCATCAGCCAAGATTATTAATTTTAGAAAATGTCAAAAATTTTGCTACTCATGATAATGGAAAGACTTTAAAAGTTATAATTAAAACCTTAAATAATATTGGTTATGATGTTTTTTATAAGGTATTAAATGCTTCTAATTTTGGTGTTCCACAAAAGCGAGAAAGAATTTATATTTTAGGTTTTAGAAAAGATTTACGGGTTAAAAATTTTACTTTTCCTGAGTGCAATGGAAAGCCTACAAAATTAATTGATTTTTGTTTGGATGACTCAGAAACTAAAGAATTTATTATTAATAGACATGATATTAAATTCAAAGAAGATATTGATTTGATTCCTAATATTTTTGGACATTATCCCCAAAAACCTATTAGGATTGGTACTATTAATAAAGGTGGGCAAGGTGAAAGAATTTATCATCAATGGGGTCATGCTATAACTTTATCAGCTTATGGAGGAGGAGTAGGAGCAAAAACTGGGATTTATTTAATTAATGGTAAAATTAGAAAATTAGCACCAAGAGAATGTGCCAGAATTACGGGCTTTCCCGATGATTTTATTATTAATAATAGTAAGAATATTGCTTATAAACAGTTTGGTAATAGCATTGTGGTTAATGTCTTAAAATCAATCATTCAAAATGTTTTCGAGGTAAACAGTTTATTTAATACGATCTCTTATAGTAATCACTTTAGTCATAATTTAGCCTTCTCCACGCTTAAGTGTTAAATACTATTCAACCCCTACGAAGCTAGTTGCGCTCGAATCTTTTTGGTTTATGAGGTGAGATCGAGCTTATGATAAAATACAAATCAGAATAACAAGGATATGATTATGACCAACACTGCGATCGCTAATGTTGAACAAAATCAGAAAATAAATTATCCTTTCAAGAAACTTTTAAAACTTTCTCTGGAAGAAAGAGCTAAGATTTTAAGCCCTATAATTAATCAAATTGCCGAAGATGTAAATAATGATCCTGAATTTAATCTTTTCTCTCATTTAGACGGAGAAGGTATCGAAAATGACGATTAATCCTCAAAAAGGAGAAATTTGGCAGGTTAATTTAGATCCCATTATTGGGCAAGAAATCAAGAAAATACGCCCTGTTGTTGTTATTAGTTCAAATATTTATAATCCTATTGCTTTAAGAATTATTATCCCCATTACTACTTGGCAAGATAAGTTTCTTGATCGCGCAGCGCCACTTCGTGATCGAGCTTTAATAGTTTAGAATGATAAGAGAATCTCTATTAACGGTAAATAGTTATGGTGACAAAACAAAAAATTCAAGAAAAATTAGATAGTTTAACACCAGAATAACTTAACCAAGTTTATGGAATAATTGAAGAATTAAGTAATCTTGAAAACGTTGAAAAAAAACCTAGTTTGATGGCTAAATTGCAGAAAATTTCTATTGATGCACCTGAAGATTTCTCTGTTAAACTTGCTACTCGTTTTGGGAGAGATGTCAGTGAGGACTAAAATTTTTATTGATACTTGGTTTATTATTGCTTTAATTAATAAACGAGATCAATATCAATATCATCAAAAAGCGTTAGCCTTAGCTGAAAAATTTGAAAATTATCCTTTGATTACAACGGATGCAATTTTGTTAGAAGTTGGCAATAGTTTATCAAGAAACTGCAAAGAAAAAAGGGCTTTAGCCCTTAGAAAACAAGATAAATTTATTAAATAGCGAAAGTTTAAAAATTATATTTAACGTTGAAATATAAACCATCATCTTGAATGTTATTACCTCGATCAATTAAATCAATTAAAGGTGGTGCATAATCGATTCTCATGTTTAAATTTTCTATAGGTTGCCAGATTAATCCTAAGCCTAAAGCCGCTATAAAACGTTGATTTGGGGAAAAATTAGGGTTTCCTTGTACATTCCAAACTGATCCCATATCGAAAAATGGAGCTACTTGAAATACAGGCAGTCTTTCTTCATTTCTAACAATGGTAATTCTATCTTCTATGGAAAAACGAAAACCGTTATCTCCTGCTCGTACATTTTGTCGATAACCTCTTACGGATTGTCCACCACCGATTACAAACTGTTCTGAGGGCAATAAAGGATCAAAACTGAGTTGAATATCTCCTTGTACAATTAATAAGTTATCAGGATTCAATAATTGCACTCTCTGAATTTGTCCTAACCATGCTAAGAAATAACCATCAGGATCATTTGCCTGGTTAGAAGTTGTCACATCAAACAATCCTACTCCTAGACGAAATTGCGATCGCAAAGCCCATGCTCCCAAGGTTTCACGTTTAACATAATCTTGACCAAAACTGATAACATTAGTGCGAGTAATACCATCATCATTAGGACCAATACCAAAAGGAGTCGGTCCTTGAAAAGTGAAAGTTTGACCATTACGATAACTCATGCCCAAAGATAAAGCAAATTCCTCTCTAGGAGTACGAATTAAAGGTTGACGATAAGTTAACTCATAATATTGACTTTCACCACTAATATCCAACTCTTGAAAATCACCTTCTACCACAGTATTTTCTTGAATAGAAACCCTTGCTTGTAAAGTACCATTCATGGCATTAAGAGGAATAGTATAACCTAAATCAAGATTATAAGTACCAGCCCAATCTTCTAAACGAGGTTGGTAAGATACAGAAAAACTGTCACCCAACCCTAAAACATTACCATAACCTGCGGCTAGAGTCATTTGAGTACCGCCGATACTAGGAGGGGAATAATTATCAATACCCACGGTGGCAAAAAAGGGATTTGCTTCGGTAACTTTGACAACTAAAATACTTTGTTTTTCGGAGTTACCTTGTTTTAAACTAGCTTCAATATTTTCGATTAAAGGATCAGTTTTTAGTAACCGTAATTGATCTTCTAAATTACCTGAATTAAGAGGGGTTTTTGTACCTAAACTAATTCTTTGACGAACATAATTTTCTAATCTTGACGCGCCTTCAATTTCAATGGCTTCTATTTGTCCTTCATTGACTTGAATAATAGCAACATCATCCACAATATTTTCAACAATAGCTCTAGTGGTGATATAACCTTGATTGAGATAAAGTTGCGTAATTTGAGCTGATATATTTGCTAAAGTTTCGTTAGTAATGTTTTGATTTTTATAAGGTTCAATAATTGTATTAATTTCATTATTAAAAATACTATTTCCTTTAACTTCAATACTTTTAATATAAACTTCTGAAGAATTATTCTGAGTAATAAATGTAGGTTTTTTAAACGAATATTGATTATCTAGTATATTTGCAGATAAAGTAATATTTTCAGATTGTATTTTAGTATTAAAATTATTAGCAAATACGGGTAAAATTGAGAATAAAGGAGAGAAAGAAAACGAGCTGAGACTTAGTAATAAAGTTTTTTTATAGTTGTTTTTAGCCATGATTTGATAAATAGTTTTAAAAGATCTTAATTATTTTGAGTTAATTATATAGAATAAAGAGATAATCGTGACAATTTTATTCTTACAAAGTTAGGGGAATTTTATCTCAATATTTACACAATAAAAACCCCTAAAATTTTATGATCTTTAATATTAATAAAAATATCAAAAAAATAAAATTATTATAAGTAAGTAAAGCTAATAAAAAATATTATTAATTATTACCAAGGATTACCAATCATGGTGAAAGGAGCCCAATAAAAAGGATGGGTAAAATCTTCTTTTTGACGAGAAGTTTCTGGCAATCCTTCTAAAGAAACCTCAGATTTAGGAGTAATAATCTTACTACCATCGTCAGTTTTATAAATTTTGCCTGTCAACATATCTAATTGAGTTTGTCTTAAGGCTTCTGCTTTTGTGGTTTGTTGCTTAAGTTGACTATAAAAATCTGTCATCAATGCTAATGTACCAGTATCGCTCACTTGCCAAACACTACCCATAGCGGTTTTAACTCCAGCTTGTACGGCTAAACCAGCGAAACCTAATTCAGCGATTTCGTTACCAAAAGCAGTTTCACAAGCACTTAACACCATTAATTCCACCAGAGGTTGATTTAAACCAAGAGTACGAATTTCATTTAAAGGTAAACGAGAATTATATAATTGAATAAAACTGTCAGAGGTTTCCGTGGGGTTAAATTCCCCGTGAGTACCAAAATGGACGATGCCATAAGGTTTACGCTCTAAATTAGCCTTGATTTCCTCTAAAGTAAAGTTACCATTAAGATAACGTTGATAATCTTCTGTAGGCTCATCATTCCACACTTTTTTAATGGTTGGTAATTCAACTCCGACGGCAGGAAGAGGAGTAACTCCAGTATCAGCAAATTGTGATGCACCCATAGCTAAGAGGCTTAAATCTTTAATAGGGCGATAACGATTATCATTTAAGTTAAGACTAGGTGCTAAACCACTGCTATATTTTTCCACCAAAAACTGTTGACTATTAGTATCATATAAAGCGGCGATGGGGATAAAACGAATTTCGGCGGGTAAAATAAATAACAAATTAGAGATTTCTTGCTCTTTCAATTGAGATTCAATAGGAGCAATTAACCAACTATATAATTCTGCGGCATTAGTTTTATAATCATCATTAAGAGCAAAATTATCGGACACTTTTGACCATAAATTTGTAGCCGATTCAACTACTTGCTGACGATTTACAGGAACACTTACTCGAATAGGTTTACCCTTATTTGTAACAATTAACAAGTCTAATTGATCTTCTTGGGCTGGTTTAAAACTGATACTAGGTTGAAGATTGGGTTTATTAATATCAACTTGACTATATTCTTGAGTATTAGTCGCTTCTCTTCGAGCAAATTCTTCCTCTAAGTCTCGTGGTTGATAACCTTTAGGAGTAAAACTAACGTAAATAAACGCTGGTTTTTCCGCCGCTTCTCGCTCGATGGTGGTTAAAATTTCTTGAGCTTGAGTTATGGTTGCAATGGGAAGAGACGGTGGAAGAATAGTTGCTATTTGGGGGGTGGTTTCTGGAGGTGGTTCTACTGCATTATTTCTGTCACCATCTTTTTTAAGAAGATCTATTTTTTTTTGTTTAGGATTTACAATAATAGGTTTAGGTTCTAAAAGATTAACATTTATATTCCCTTCTTGAACTACCTCAAAATATTGATCAGGATTGATGGAAAATTCTCCATTAGTGATGATTCCTTTAGTGCCGTTATTACTAGAATTACCCACCGTAAAAGGTAAACGAGGATCTGATGTTTTATTTGCTTGAGAATTATCAGGGAAAAAGTCGATGGAGATTGATCCTCCTCCATTTCTACCGCTACTGTCAATACTAATATTTGTATTTGGGATGGTGTCAGTTACCCTTAAGCGCCCAAAAGTTGATATATTTACATCTCCGCCCCTACCGTTATTACTACTGGTATTAATACTACTGACTTGAATATCATTGGGAGCATTTAACGTTACATTCCCCCCGTTGCCTGTACTTCCTGCGGTTTCAATATTCCCCGTGTTTATGATTGTCGCTGAATTGATGGCGATCGCACCTCCCGTAGTAGCTGAAGTATTAAGGTTTTCAGTATTAACACTAGAATTATTACTGATAAGGGAAATATCACCGCCTTTGGTAACAATATTTTCAGTGGTAATTTGTTGAGCAGTAATATTAACGTTAGTATTGGTACTTGATATGTTTTTAGCAGAGAATGAGCCTTGAGTATCGAAAACAGTATTTTTAGACAGAATGAGATTACTATTTAAGTTTTGATTTCCAGTAGTAGAAACTAAACCACCGCCAAAATTAGTATTATTAGCAGTGATAGATAAAATATTTAAAGCCTGATTATTGCCGATGGAGTCATTAATTAAAATATCACTATTACCAGCATTGAGAGTTAAATTTTGATTACCGTTAATGCTGCCGAGAATATCTATATTTCCTCCCTTTCGATTATTTGTAGCAAGGGTGACATTATCTCCCAAAATAACATTATCATCGATAATTATGTCATTGCCTTGAGTGATAATATCAGCATTTAAAGTAGTAGTAGTTTTCGCACCTTTGATAGTGATGGAAGCGTTATCATTACCGTTAATGGTTTGATTAACATTAATATTACTAGCTTGGAGTATTAAAGGATCATTAACCGTTAAAGTTTCATTAACCGTTATATTACCTAGACTATTGTTTTGTCCGATGGTAATAGTATTAAAGCCATTAGCTTGATTAAGATTGGTAATTACGAATTGAGTATCATTACCGCTACCAATAAAAATATTACCGTTAGGATTAGTTGTTTGTAACAATAAATTACCCGACGCAGAAGAAATTATACCCCCATCAGAAAAATTAACTCCGTTTAAACTGCGCACAGTTAAGTTATTAGAAGCAGTATTAATATTACCTGAGAAATTGATTTTACCTTGAGTACTAATTAAATTTGCGTTGTCCTGAATAATAAAGTTGTTATAATTTTGATTGCCAATGGTAGTTATATTTGCATTACCTAAAGCCGAAAGACTAGGATTTCCTGAATTTAAAAAAGCCGAATTATTGCTTAAACTAAAATTACCTGATGTAGTTAAAAATTGTCCTTGTATTGTGCCATTTACGTTAATATTATTGCCTTGAAGATTTATATTTCCTGAAGTGACATTAGTAGAAGTTAAAAAGGTTAAAATAGGACCTAGAATAAGATTTTTTCCTGAAATATTTACCTCTCCAGAAGATAAAGTGCCAAAAGCGGCTACCGCAGGAATAGTAACATTACCATTATTGCTAGTAATAGAGATATTTCCTGCATTCGTAGCGAAAGAAGTTCCACTGGTAGCGGTAGTATTAACCACACCACCAAAATTAATATCATTTTCCGCCGTTATTATAATATCACCACTGGCTTGATTATTTCTAGCGGTACTAATAGCTAGAGGTTGATTTTCATTAGCTTTTCCAGAGATGGAAACACTGTCATTAGCGTTAATAGTTAGGGAAATAGGATTAGATGAAGTTTGATTAACTTCAATGCTTTTTGCTGTGAGGTTATTGGTGGTAAAGATGGTGCTGGTATTTAAAATAACATCATCGTTATAAGTTTGATTTCCCGTTGTTGTGATATTGGAATTACCGAAGAAGGGAATATCCGAAGGAATATTCGGGTTATTGTTTAAAGTCAAATTCCCCGTGGTGGTTAAAGATTCTCCCCTGATTTCTCCTGTGACAATAAGATTATTTCCTTGTAAATCAATTATTCCACCAGTACTATTGGCTAAATTATCAATATCGAGAAAACTAATAATTGGTCCTAAATTAAGATTATCACCACTAACATTTACTTTACCAGAAGTATTGATGCCAAATGTACCAATACCAAACACAAAAACATCTCCATTTCTACTTCTAATAGATACATCTCCAGCATTAGGTACAAAACTATTAACATCGGATGCCGTTGTATTAATTGCCCCTGTTATATTAATATCATTTTCCGCTGTTATGGTAATATCACCACTGCCTTGATTATTTCTGGCGGTGCTGATAGCTAAAGGCTCGTTATTATTTACTCTTCCCGTGATTGAAACACTGTCATTAGCGTTAATAGTTAGGGAAATAGGATTAGATGACGTTTGATTAACTTCGATGCTTTTAGCTGTGAGGTTATTTGTGCGGAGGGTTATATTTTGGTTTAAAACGACTTCATCGTTATAAGTTTGATCACCTATGGTGGTAATGTTTCCATTCAGAGTAGTTATACCATTTGTATCCGTAATTAAACTATTCCCATTAATACTACCTTGTACTATTGTGCTATTGGGAGAGTTAAGAATAATGTTTCCCCCATTCTCTGTGGCATTGATACGACTTGTATTAATAGAACCAACAATAATATTTTGACCTGAAATATTTACATCTCTTCCTCTAGCTACAATGGTATCACTAGAATTCATGGAAAAATCGCCAATACCGTTACTATCTGCATCTGCGGTGAAAGTAACAGAAGTACGAGGATTTACACCAGTGGTGAGATTAGGCTCAAAAGTAAGGTTATTATCTGTTAAATTTTCAATGGTAATATTGTTATTCGCTTCAATTAAAACATTAGTTGTACCTGATAGACTTTCTAATGCCAGTTCTGATATGCTAAAGTCATTTTCTAATCCATCTCCTGCTAAAATTTCACCATCATCAATTTGCGAATCATCTTGTGCAAAACTTCCATTGACAATAGTTACATTTTCAGGGTCTAATAATAGTGTACCTGTATTTCCTTTTGGTGCTGTGGTATCAACTTTTCCGTTAAAGTTAAGGTTTTCTTTTCCTGATACTTCTACAAAACCACCGTTACCGCCATTAATTCCGCCTTTAGCCTCGATGTTTCCTGTAAATGAGGTATTTTTATCACCCCAAATTATTACTTTTCCACCTTCCCCACTAATATTAGCATTTGCCTTAATAGTACTATCTTTATCAACTACAGTAATTTGAGAGTTAGGAATTGTGCCTTTTCCTTGAAAATCGCCTCCAATTAAGACTTTTCCGCCTCCTGTCGCTCCATTTGCCTCAATTTCGCCGTTTATTACCCCAACTTTATCCCCTAAAACAGTGATTTCTCCTCCTAATTTCTGAGAAGATGTGCTGATTTTTCCTGATGCGATCGCTATTCCTGTTTCGTTAGGTATATTTGTATTGCCTACTTGTATTTGAGGGTTAATGCCATTAACCCCTACATTATTGGTTGTTATATTGGGAGTATTAATTCCTGCGTTATTTGCCCCTGTTAATAAAGTGGGTAAATCTTGGGGGGTGAACCCTAGTAAATTTCCTTGCTCATCTTTAGGTATATCAATCTCTAAGCTCAATAAACTACCTTCGGGGGTTATTTTTATCCTTGATGTGCCTTCAACCGCCTGTATATTGATTTTTCCTTGGGGAGTCTCAATAGTACCAGTATTGATAACGTTACCGCCAATAAGGTTGATATTGCTTCCTTGCGCTACTTTTAAATCTCCTGCGTTGATGATACTTCCGTTTTGATTGTTGTTAAAGACAAAATTTCTGGGATTATCTGTTAAGTTTTGATAGTCGTTACTGCCGATGGCGTTTAAAATTCCATTGTTAAAACCAATACTTGTAGCGGTGGTGGCAGTAAAATCAGCAGGTACATTTATACTAGCACCCTGACCAAAAACAATCCCCGCTGGATTCATTAAAAAGAGGTTAGAGTTACCTCCCACTACTTGAATTAACCCATTGATATAAGAGGGATTTCCCCCTGTTACTCTGGTGAGTATGTTTTGAATGTTGGGATTTGTCAGAAAAGTTGCTATTTGTTGTTGACTCAAACCAAATTCTCGAAAACTATGAAATAAGTTTTTCCCGTCTCTGGATAATGTATTACCATCTATGGTTATGCGATCGCCATTTTTAGTCACAATAGTAGCAGTGTCACCATCGGTAATAATTTGTTGAGCATGGGCAAATCTTGTATCAACAATACCAAGAATTGATAATATGGCAATAAATAAACTAAGTTTTCTGAACATAAACTTTACCCATAACAAAACAGGAATTAATAATATCGTTATTGTAATAACTCTTTAATTTTCCGTCAATAGAATTAATAATTTTTTATTTTATCTTAACAATGTACTACCATTAGTAATGATCTTATTTTTAGCTATTCTAAAGTTGAATAAAAAAAATTTAATAATGTTACTTTTCAGTATGATCATGTTGGCTTCTTTTTTCCATTTTTGGCGAATTCTCTTGTTGGGGAAAATTAATAATAGTATTGGTAGTAATCAAGAAATTATAACGATAAAAAAAATATCCAATAATAATTCTGAAATTCTGCAAAAAACTGAAAAAGAAAAAGTCTTAGAAAAAATTGCCCAAGAAACCAATGTTAGAATTTTTACAACGGATAATAATATAGAAATAGGGGGTAGTGGAGTTTTAATTAAGAAAGAAAATAATACTTATTTCGTAGTCACAAATAATCATGTTATTAATGATATAAATACTCCCTATAATATTTCTACTTATGATGAAAAAATTTATAAAGGAGAAGTAATTAAAGATAAGAATAATCTTAATCAAGAGGATTTAGCTTTATTAAAATTTGATAGTTTAGAAGACTATAATATTATCAAAATTTCTCAGAAACCATTGATGAATAATGAGGTTATTTTAGCTAGTGGGTTTCCTTTTCAAAAAAACTTGAAACAATCACAAAAGTTATATTATACTATGGGAAAAATAGAAATAATTTTAAGTAAGGCTTTAATAGGAGGTTATCAATTTGGTTATACCAACTTAGTTCATAATGGTATGAGTGGAGGTTCTATTTTGAATGAAAAAGGCGAATTAATTGGACTTAATGGATTAGGTAAATATCCTATTTTTGGCAATCCTTATATTTATGAAGATGGTTTAATAATTGATGAGAAAGAAAACGATAAAATGAGTGAATTAAGTTGGGGAATACCTGTAAAAAAAATAGAAAAATTTATAGAAAATAATAATTAATAAATTCTTATTAAGATTTTTATAAAACTAATTTGATAATGATTAAATAATTAAAATGCCACCAAAAGCTGATAAGTTACAACAAAATATAGAAGGAATTAAAAGTTTTTTAAATAGGAAACTAATTTATTATCCTGAATTAAGTAATACTATTAGTAAAATCAACAATATTGAGAGTATTTTATCAGAAAAAAAATTAACTTTACAAATTATTGGTAATCAAGAATATTTGACTCAAGCTATATTTGACTTAATAAGTAAAAATCAAGAGTTTACTCAAGGTTATAAGATTAAATATGACTTAATTCCTGATATACCTCAAGAAACTAAACCAGAATATATTTATAAATTAAAAGTAGCTAATTCTGATGATTATATAGAAGAAATTGAGTTAAAAAATGAAGATATTTATACTCTGGGAAGATGTCCTGATTTAAACTTAGTAATAGATGGTAATATTTATCGGGGAATTTCATGGAAACACGCAGAAATTAAACAAATTGTTAATAAAAATAATGAAAAACAATGGCAAATTAAGGATTTGAATAGTAGTAATGGTATTTATGTTAATGGTCACAAAATTATTGATTCTTATATTTTACAATCAAATGATTTAATTACTTTGGCAAATGATCAATTAAATTTTACCATTGCTGGTTATATTTTTACGGAAGAAATTATCATCGATGACAATAATCTAAATAATGCTTATTATGATGTTATTAATTGTGATTTATTATTATTAGTCACAGAATATAAAGCTAATCTTTCTCAAGAAATAATTAACTTTTTAACAACTTTAGATATTAGGAAAATATCAAAACAATTTTTAATTCTTGATGTAGATGAGGATAAAAAAGAAAATAACTTAGATGAAATTATTAATAATTATCAAAGTTGGTTAGATACTCAAAATTTTGATTATAAAATAGATTTTTTTCCTGTGGATTTAAAACCCTATTATGAGGAAGATTATCAAGGAGAATTATCTAAAACAATGCAAAAAAGACTAGATAAATTTATAAAAGGTTTAGGAAATGTTATTAAGCGTCAACCAGAAAATATTTTAGCAAAAAGATTGAGTTTAGATTTAATACCTTTAGTATCTCCTTTAGAAGGAATTTTAGTGAAAGAAGATGAAGAATTGAAGGAAAAAATAACAGCTTTACAGATAAAGTTACAAGAAATAACAGCAAAAAATTGGAAAGATATAACAAAAAAATCTTTAGGAGAAGTTAAAGAAGAAAAAGAGAAGTTTTTTAAGCAAATTAAATCTGATTTAACCCAAGGAAAAGCGGCAATACTAGATAACTTTAGTAAAAAAAGTATTATTTGTCAAATTCAAAATTTTGTTGAGGAGTTACAACCAATAATTTTTAAAAAAGAAGGACAATTTTATGTCAAATTAGGGACTTCTCAAGAAGATAATAATACAGATTTAAACGAAATAATTATTAAATTTTCAACTTCAAATATGGAAAAATGGGCATTAAAAGAGTGGGATAAAATTTTAAATATTTACGGTAATGATGGTTTAAATGGCTTATTAAATCGTTGTTATGACATTATTAATATTATTCCTAAATTGTTTAATGACTCTCCTTTTCACCCTCCATCAGAATTAGATATTAAAAATAATTTTATGGTTTCTTTTATGGGTATAGAAAGTGATATTCGTCACAAACAAGTGTCTATGGCTGGTTATATAATGAAAAGTATTAGATCAAATATGATGCAAATTATGATGATGGCTACCATGATTTTTGCATTATTAGGTCAAAAAATGGGTAAAAATGAAATGTTTGGACAATTATCTAAAGTGTTTAAACAGTTTCCTTTTTTATTAGGTTTAGCTATTTTTGCCTTAATATTTTTCTTAATTACTTCTTATAATCAAGATAATAATTTAAAGTTAGAAGAAGCCTCAGAAAAGTTAAAAAAAGAAGTTAGTAGTTATTATCAATCCTTTAGTAAAAACTTGTTAGAAAAAATAATTCAAGACATAAATTTAGCTTTAGAATATGAAGCAAATCGGATTGATAATTCTTTAGAAATAATCCAAGAAACCTATAATGAATATATTATAAATATAGAAAAACAACAAATTCAAGTTAAGGCTAATTTAGATAATTTTAGAGAAAAAGAAAAGAATTTAAGCAAGGAAATTGTTGAGTTTAAAAAGTTAATTAGAAATTAATTATTGACATAATAAAGGACTATCACGACAAATATCTATTACTTTATCATCTTTAGAAGGTTTATTATTAGTATTGTTAGTTTTATTATTATTATTACTATTACTATTACTATTATTATTATTATTATTTACATTGCTATTTTTTTGTTTTTCTTCTAAACATTTTTTAGCATCATCAACAATTTTTTTACCTTGTAATAACCAATAATTTGAACCTTGAAGTTGACTTACAGTTTCCATTGCTTCTTGACAATTACTATATTCTAAATCTCTTTGGGCTTGTTGAATTATATTACTATTAGTTTGATTTTCTTCCTTCCATTTACTAGCATTAATTAAGGCGGCTTGACGAATTTCACCATCAGGAATAGTATCAATTTCTTTTAAAGCATCTTCGAGTTTACCTTCTTCTTTATATAAATTTTGGGCTTTTTCAAATACGGCTGTACTCCAATTTTTGATGAATATTTGCGCTTGATTAAAGTTAGGATCATTTTTAGGAATTTGAGCTATTATTTCTAATGCCGAGACATAATTAAATAAATCCGCTTGTTTTTGTGCTTCTCCTAAACGACATATTCCTATATATTCTAAGGCTTTGGGGGTAATAGCGGAGTCATTTTCTGTCTTTTTAGTCTCAATTTCCTCAAAACACTCTTGATAGGCTTTATTTTTAGATTTTTCTTCTAATTGCTTTACTAATTCTTGCTCAATTTGTTTTTGATGAGCTTTTTCTTTAAAATTCATATAGTAAGCTCCTCCTGTAGCTACTAAACCAATAATTAAAGCAGTGGTAATAGTTGAACCTACAGAAGATTTAAACCAGTCTTTTATTTTGTCTGAATTTTGCGGAAGTTGATTATTCGTCACCATAGTGGGAGAAGATTCAATTTTTTCTGTGGGATTGACATTATTAGGTTGATTTTTTTGTTGTTGATAAATCTCTAAATCTTCCATGACACTTTGTGCGGATGGATAACGCTTTTTAAAGTGATAACGAGTCATTTTGGCTAAAATAGCCCGAAAAACGGGATTTATCTGCTCACATTGCCAAATTATTTCTCCTTCTTCATCTTCCTCAAAATCCATAGGATTAACTCCTGTTAAGGCTTGAATAGCAATAATTCCTAAAGCGTATATATCACTGTTTTTATAAGGTTTCCCCCTAGCTTGTTCGGTGGGCATATAACCACGAGTACCCATGGCTACAGTTGGAGCTACTAACCTACTTTGTTCAATTTTAAATTCTTTTACCGCACCAAAATCGATTAAGACTAATTTATTATCTCCATGACGACGAAGAAAATTATCTGGTTTTACGTCTCGGTGAATGATACCTTGACTATGAATATCCCCTAAAATCGATAAACCATCATATAATAAGTTGATAACTTGTTCTTCTTGCCAAGGTTGATTTGGGATTAATTCTTGTCGTAAAGTATGTCCTTCGATATACTCTTCTACTAGATAAAATTCCTCTCCCTCTTCAAAATAATCAATGAGATGGGGTATTTGAGGATGAGTTAATTTTTTAAGTATTTCTGCTTCTTGACGAAATAAACGCCTTGCATGGGTGATAAAACTGGGTTGATTAGAAATAGGATGAAGTTGTTTCACCACGCATTGATTATTGGTGGTTTCGTTTACTACTAAATAAACACTGCCAAAACTACCTCTACCAATTTGCTTAATCATTCGGTATGGCAGGGGTAATTTATTTTGCGTTGGTGTATGATCCATAGTAAAATTAGGGGAATTGCTAGGATAACTTAGGCCATAAGAGTTTACAAAACTTTACCATAGACCGTGACATTTAATCACAAAGAATCGCAGGACAATTTTCGATAGTAGGTTGAGAAGGTAAAGGCTTAGGAGAAACATTATCGGGATTATTTCTAATTTCTACATTATTAGATATTTTCTCCATTAAAGGTGCAACTTCTAAATAACCAACTAAATCGAAAGAATCGCCTCTTTTTATAGCGGGTAAATTAACATCTCTAGCGGCTTGAAATAAATTATTTAAAACTTCTTTTGGGTTATCTCCTGATTCGAGAGTCAAAAGTAAACCATCTTGTAAACATTGCCCTTGCATCCCCGGTTTATTTGTAGCAGCAACACAGATAATATTATATATTTTTTGATTGGCAAGAACAGTTTTTCCTGTGGTAATTTGTTTTAATGTACCATTATCAGAAAATTTTTGAAATCTACTTGTAACTTCTTCACATCTTTTTTGTGGTGTCCAGCCTGAACCTCGAAAGTAATCACTTTCCCACACAACTAATCTAATTCTACCTCTTTTCGTATCAACTACAGTGGTAGGAATTCCTTTTTCATTAATACAAGTATAAATATTTTTAGTCGGTTGTGCTTGAGCAACATTTTTGTTTATTCCTGTCAACAAAATACTAGCAGTAATCACTATTTTACAGAAAAACTGAATATTCATAGGATTAATTTTTTTTACTAACTAATTTGATCATAATCTTTTTTCTTTAATTATAAGCTAAAGTTTAATTACAAAGAATTGAAGGACATTCTTGACTATTTTCTTCTTCTTTTTGGGTAGTTTTTTCCTCATTATTATTAATAATATTAGGAGTATTTTCTTCCGTCGTAATTTCCATAGTTTGTGCTTGATTTAAAAATTCTTCCATGGGAAAAACATAATTACCATCATTTCTTACCACTGGTTTTCCTCCGACTTGTGCTGCATTATTAAAAAGAGTTTTCAGTACTTCATTGGGATTATCATCGGATTGTAAAGTAAGTAGTAAACCGTTTTTAGTACAAGTATAACCTTGTCCGGGGGTTTTTTGACCAACACAAATAGCAGGATATTTTTTGTCAATTAATCCAGTGGTTACATATCTGAGACTACCACTATCAGAAAATTTTTGAAATCTTGCTGTTACTTCTTGACATCTTTTCTGTGGTGTCCAACCTGAATTTCTAAAAAAGTCACTTTGCCATACAATTAATTGTATTCTTCCCCTAGAAGTATCTACTACTGTGGTGGGAATTCCTTTATTATTAATACATTTATAGCTATTTTTGGCTTTTTGGGCAAAGCTATTTTCCGTAGTAAAAACACTGGTTAAAGTTAAACAACTAATTAACATTAAATTTATTTGTTTATTTATCATCATTATTCTCCTTTTAATGTTTAATAAAACCAACTTTAAATTTTACTGAGTTTTTTTAATATACTTTCTATTTTTATTTTAGTTTATTTTTGTTTTACACTACTAACTAAAAAAATTTAATCTCCAATATCTTTAACTTTTGATAAACTGTTTACTATTGAGGACATAAAGGCCCCGGACACAAAATTATGACAGGATTTTCTTCTGTTTGATTTGTCCATTTTTGTGCTAAATCAAGAGATTCTTTTTTCCTTGGACTACTTTGAGGAATTTTTTGTAATTTTTCTAACGCTAAAGGCAAATTATTTTGATTCTCATAGAGATCTTTAGCTTCTTTAATTATTTTAATTGACCAATCATCAATATATTTTAATGATTTTTGATAATCTTTGGAGTCTGGTGTTATTTTAACAGCAATGGCGATCGCTTGACTAAAATTGTTTTTAGATGCTTCAATTTCCGCTAATCCTAACCAACATTTACCTAAAAATTCTTCAGTAATTTGATTAGAAATGGATAAAGATTGTACATCATTAGAATTAATTAAAGTGATGCAATCATCATATTTTTTATTAGTATGATATTCTTTTAAAGAAGTAATGATATTATTAATATGACGAGTAGATAAATAATTTTTAAGAAAAGCAGTAGAACTAATGAAAATTAAAGTAACAAATAAACTAATAATCATATTTTTAGGAGTTTTAATATGAGTAAATATATCAAAAGCTAAATTTTGTTTTAAGATAGTATTTTCGATGGTATTTTGTAAATTATTTTTAGGTAGATTGGAAGAATATTTTAAATTATTAAGAATTTCTGTGGCAGTAAATTTATTATTTTCTAATTTCTCATCAACTTTTAAACTGATTTCTGTGTCAAAAATAAAATTGGGTGAATCATTGGATATGGAGGAATTAATATTTGTTTGATGTTGATTTTTAGTATCTTCAAAATTACTATAATCAGGTAGAATAATCTCTGTAGGCATATATTGATTATTACTATTAAACTCAGGAAAAAATAAATTAATATCCGTTAAAACATCATTAATATTTTGATAACGTTTAGTTGATTCTTGAATAATCATTTTATTAAGAATTAAGACTAATTTTTCATTGAGATTAACTTGATTTTCCCAAATAATTTTTCCATGGTCATCTTCTTCTAATTCAAAAATAATTTTACCTATAATCATACTAATTATCACCATTCCTAAACTATAAATATCACTAGAAGGAAAAGATTTTCCTCTGATTTTTTCTAAAGGTAAATAAAGTTTATCTTCTACCATTACTGTCATCATTAAATTAGACTCATCATTAAAATAAATATCTAAATCGGTAATGAATAATTCTTCTGAATTTGACGATAATTGAACAATACTTTTTAGGTTAATATTTTGATGAATATAATTATAATTATGTAAAATATTTAAGCTATTTAATAGTAATTTTAAATTTTTTATTGCTTCAGATTCTAACCAAATTTTATCGTCATCTATTAATTCTTTTAAGCTAATACTTTGAATAAAATCTTCAACTAAAATAATTTCGTTTTCTAAAAAAATAACATCTTGTAAATTAGGGAAAAAATGATAATTATTCTTTTGACAAAAGTCATGAATATCTTGACGAGATTTAATAAAAGTATGAATTAAGTTTGAAGTAAAAGAATTTAAAACATATTGCCTAACAATACATTGCTGATGATTATTTTTAATATTTTCTGTTAAATAAACTTTTTTATCCTGAAAATTAGCGAGGGTTTCAATAACTTTATATTGAGAATTAATTAAAATATTATTCATAGGTTAAAATTCTTAAATTTTATTGGTAATAATGAAATATTTAGTATAATAGTAAAAAAAATACTTAAGATTCATTCTAGAGAAAATAATGATATTTAGAAAAATATTTAGTAAATATAAAATAATAAATAAAATCTTATTAGTAAAAATTATTCTGTTTTATTGTATATTCGGGACAATAAATAGTGTATCATCTCAAGAAAAATCTAACTATGTTAGAGTAGCGACGAAATCTTTTCCTCCTTTTGCTTTTGAAGAAAATGGACAATATGTCGGTTTTAGTCTTGATTTATGGAGTGAAATTGCCAAAGAATTAAATATAGAATATGAAATTTACGGAGAAGAAAGTATTATTAATTTACTAAAATCTGTGAGTGAAGATAACACAGATATTGGGGTAGCAGGAATTACTATTACTTCTGAAAGAGAACAAAAAGTTGATTTTTCTTATCCTTTTTTTGAGTCTGGATTACAAATTTTAGTCTCCACAAAAAATATTTCTCCTTTGCAAACTTTCTTTAGTTTAGTGTTTTCACCTATTCTTTGGAGTGCAATTTTATTCTTATTAATTATGATTATTTTTGCTGCACATTTAATGTGGTATTTAGAGCGAAAAAAAAATTCAGAAATGTTTCCCAAAAAATATTTAGAAGGAATTTGGGAGGCTTTTTGGTGGGCGGTGGTGACAGTTGTAACCGTAGGCTATGGAGATAAAACCCCAAAAGGTGTAGGGGGGAGAATTTTAGCTACTATCTGGATGTTTACGGGTGTTGTCTTAATCTCTTATTTCACGGCTTCTGTGACTTCAGCTTTGACAATTCAAGGATTAGGTAATAACATCAATGATTTTCAAGACTTAAAAGGCAAACCCATTGGTACTGTAAAAGAAACCACAGCAGCTACTTTTTTAAGCAATACTCCTAATTATGTAATTGAGTACAATACCATTGAAGAGGCTTATGTAGCTTTAGAAGAGGGCAAAATTAACGCTATTATTTATGATTCTCCCGTATTACGCTATTATGCTCAAGGAAAAGGCTCAGGTAGTGTTAAGGTAGTAGGTTCTATTTTTGAACCTCAAAGTTACGGTATCGCTCTAAAACAAAATAGTCAATACCGAGAATCTATTAATCAAGCAATTCTCAAACTCAAGGAAAATGGTACTTATACTCAAATATATCAAAAATGGTTTGGTAAATAAATATAAAAAGTATTTTACTAAGTTACAACTCCTCTAAATCAAACTAATTAATTTTGTTGGTCTGTTATGATTAATAAATAAATTTTCATGGTTGTTAATAAATTTTTATGAATAAATTTACGATTATTCTTCCTCTTTTATTCACCAGTTTAATACTATCTAATGAGGTAAAAGCTGAAAATAATAGTCACTTAAGTCAATTACTAAAGACAAAACAATGTGAAAATTGCGATTTAAGTGATGCTGGTTTAGTGATGAGTAATTTACAAGGTGCAAATTTGCGAGGTGCGAATTTAGTGGGTGCGAATTTAAGTCGTGCTAATTTGACAGGTGCTGATTTACGCAATGCCAATTTAAGCGGTGCTTCTTTTTATGGTGCGAATCTTTCAGGGGCGAATCTTTCAGGGGCGATTGTCAACAATAGTGACTTTAGGAATGCTTATGTACAAGGGGTAATTATAAACAATACAGATATAACTAACGCTCATATACAAGGAGTGGTAGGACTCCCCGCTACTGCTGGTAGTGCGGAACAATTTTACGCTTGGGGAGTCTCGGAAGATAAAAAAGGAAATTATCAAACCGCAGCGAAATATTATTCTCAAGCTATTGAAATGAATCCAGATTTAGCTCAAGCCTATTTAAGTAGAGGGATTATCAAATCTCGTTATGGGCAAACAAATCCAGCCATTAAGGATGGCGAAAAAGCCGAAGAATTATTTAAAGCTCAAAATAACGATGATGGTTATATTCTTTCAACTCGCTTTGTACAATTAGTTAAAGCTAGTACTGATGCAGAGGAAAATAAGGGTAATCAAGGAAATCCTACTTTTGTTAATATTATTAATTCCGTTGCTCCTTTAGTATTAAAATTATTTATACCCTAAATTCTTGAAATATCTTCAAAAATTGTGGGCAATGCCCACCCTACTCATTTGAGATTTATTTTTCCTCCCTTTCATTTATTTGTTACATCAATGTCATTACCACAAACTATTGCAAACGTAACTATTATCGGTCAATGTTGGAATACTGGAGAAATTAAAGGAAAAGTTAATGCTGGTGATTATGAATGGTGTTTTCAGTGGCATTTTCGTCAAGGAAAATTATCTGTAAAACCCACTTTAGGGCGTAGCTTAATTCAAGAGTCTTTATGTCGTTTTTTAGAAAGATATGATTATCAATTGGAAGTAGGAGGAGATTATCAATTTTGTTTGAGGGCAAAACTTTAAGACTATTTACCCTAACTTGTTATTTACTACGTCGAGCATTTAAACAACACCATTCTCCCCGTTTCCATAAAGCGGCTATAGTCCAACCATTTTTTTCTAAAATAGTGGCAATTTCAATGGATTGATCTACTAAAATACCACTTAAAATAACCCAGCCATCTGGTTTAATAATTTCTGCCATATCTGGAATCATGGTTTTAATTACCTCTGCTAAAATATTGCAGACAATGCCATCAAATTTTAAGTTTGGCACTAATTTCAGTAATTCAATACTACCGTCAAATATTTCTATATTATCAACGGCGTTTAACTCCATGTTTTCTTTGGTTGCTCTTGTAGCTAAAGGATCAATATCTGTCGCAAATACCTGTTTTGCCCCTAAAAATCTCGCTCCTATGGATAAAATACCAGATCCACAGCCAATATCCGCTACTATTAACTCTTTTTCTGGTTCGCCTAACCTCATTTCTAATGATTCTAAACACAGTTGCGTTGTAGCATGAACTCCCGTACCAAAAGCAGAGCCAGGATCTAAACGGATCACAATTCTGTCTAATACTTCGGGTACTTCAATCCACGCTGGATAAATACAAAAGCGATCGCCAATTTCCATAGGTTGCCAGTGATCTTTCCAGCTACTAGCCCAATCTTCATCGTCAATAAGTTTCCATGTAATAGTTAAACTTTCTTGATTTGTTAAGATACAATCTTGTTCAAACCAAAGAGAAAGAGCTGCAAGATCAATAGTTTCTTTCGTAATAGCTGGTATATAGGCTTTAATAAACCAAGCGTTATCTTCCTTTGCTAATGCTGTACCTTGACAGCCAAACTCTTGTAAACGCCAAAATATAGTATCTTCTAATTCTGGAATATGATTAATTTTTATTTCCCACCAAGGAGTTGACATTTTTCAATAATAAGTAATAATTTGTTAATTCCTAATTCCTTTCTAATTCTTAATGAGTGAACTACTCACACTGAATCGAAGATTACAGTGTTAGCTTCTAACTTCACAGGCTCATGCCCCAAAACCGACTTACGTCCGCCTTTTGGT
>JAACUG010000131.1 GCA_009993045.1 Cyanobacteria bacterium CG_2015-22_32_23 | reverse complement strand
TTAATCGATTTTGGAGCGGTAAAAGAAAGTATGGGGGCGGTAAGTTTAAGTAGTGGTTCAACGGTAAGCTCTGTAATAGTTGGTACGAGGGGCTTTATTCCCCCTGAGCAAAGTTTAGGGCGCACGGTTTTTAGTAGTGATTTATATGCCTTAGCTTTGACGATGATTTATAGTTTGACGGGTAAATATCCTATCGAAATACCTAGTAATCAAATTACGGGAGAATTAGATTGGCAAAGTTTAATCCCTAATTTATCGCCTAATTTAAGAATAGTTTTAGAAAAAGCGACAAAAATGGATATAAGTAACCGTTATCCTACCGCTCAAGCTATGTATGAAGCCTTACACATGAGTCAGATTAAGACTGTGGCAGTGATTCCCCAAAAATCTCCCATTAATTTTGCTAAAGAGAAAGAAATTATTGAGCCTTCTCCTATTATTTCTAATTCTGTTAATTCTTCTCAAAATAATAATAATCTAATTATTTCGATCGTAATAGGATTGTTAGTTGCTTTAGGAGTATTGGGAGGATTTTTTATCATTCAAAATATGAATCAAACCCAAGAAAAGTTAGCCGAAATTGAAGGAAAAACTGAGAAAAAGTTAGCCGAAATTGAGCAAGAAAAACAGGAAAAGGATGACGTGTTATATCATTAATTAATTCGACAATTTTTTGATATAACTTTTTATTTTCAATTGCCCATTCATTAAACTGTTTAAAGGCTTTGGGATCAAATACTATATTTCTCATGCCATTCATCAGGAGTAATCGTAATGAGATTATCTTGCTTTTCTACTCTTTCTATTGCCTCTAATAATTCTTTTTTGTTAGCTTCTGTGGAAAATAAATATTCTGTTGTCTCTATTTCAGAAGAAGTAGCAAGTATTATAACTTCAACTTCTGTACCTTCATCAAGTCCAGTAAAATCAAGCTCTATTTTTCCTTGTTTTCCCACAATTCCTTTTTGTTTAACTGCTCTAATCAAGGTTTTTCTCCAAAGTTTTGAAGTAACTAGAATTATTATATCACAACAATAGATAACGACTGAGGCAAAATTCGTAAGCTCAGAAAGTATTTTAGTTATACAATTTGATTAAGAGTACATAATTTCAGTAAACAAGACTGATAAGTAAATATAGCCTTTAAATTGAGGGAAAATATTATGGTAAGTTCGATCAAGTCTTTTAAAAGTTAGTCAATATAATGTATCAAATTTACTCTTCCCAGTCTTCAACTTGTAAATCTTCCACTCGACTAAACTCCCTGACATTATGAGTAACTAAAACCAGATTATTTGCCAAAGCAATAGAAGCAATTAATAAATCATTTCCCCCAATGGGCTTACCCTGACTTGCTAAATTCCGTCTAATCTTACCATAGACTTCTGCACAACTATCATCAAAAGGCAAAGATACAAACTGACTCAAAAAAGCCCTTTGTAAATTCAATGCTTTCTGAGGATTATTACTACCTATTGCACCATAAAATAGTTCCCCTTTGACAACACTACAAACAGCTATTTGTTCTCTGCGTAAACCATCAAGACAAGTCTTAACCCTCTCTGCCTTTCCTTTTAAATATACAATACACACATTTGTATCTAGCAAATAAACGAGAGAAGAATTACTCATCAAATGCTCCCATCATCTCATTAGCTAAATTATCAACAATACCTAAACTATTATCCGCAAAATCAATATCTTGACAACTACCATAAAGATTAAGTAACCCCGAATTATGGAGTAAATGATTCTCCCTCAAAAAAGTAGAAAAATCATCATTATCTTTTAAATGGAGCATTTCTCGTAACTCAGAAAGGTTAATCAAACCATCAAGAAAAGCCATCAATACTAGATTATGAATAATCTTAGTTGATAAATCTCCCCATTGATTGCCAATTTTTTCCTTCAGCTTATCTGGTATGTTTACCATTACTTCCATTGTATGAATTACTCCACAGCATAATCAGTTTTGAGATGATATTTTTTCGATTATTCTACCATAATAATTTTTGAGAATTAAATCACAATGAGAACTCTCTAGACTTACGAAATGCGAAATAATCTTGTCACTTCTTTTCATAAAAATTCGTAAGCTCAGAAAGTATTTTAGTTATACAATTTGATTAAGAGTGCATAATTTAAGTAAACAAGACTGATATATAAATATAATATTTGTTTTATGAAAAAATAGTTTATGACTAATATAATCGTCGGAAGATATGAGGTTATCAAAAGTATTGGAAGCGGAGGCTTTGGTGAAACCTTTTTAGCCAAAGATACTCAAATGCCTTCAGGTAAGCAGGTAGTGGTTAAACGCCTTAAACCCGTCAACGAAAATAATAT
>JAACUG010000089.1 GCA_009993045.1 Cyanobacteria bacterium CG_2015-22_32_23 | reverse complement strand
ATTGTAATTATATACTATACAAGTGCGTCTTAGCTTAAACAACAGGGTAGTTTAGAGGAATTAAGAAAGATAGAGGGAAAACATTTAGAGTTTTTCTAACCTATATTTATCAATAGACCATTATTGATAATATTTTATGACTAATATCCCTCCCCCCCTCACGGGAAACGAAATCAGAGAGAAATTTTTAAACTTTTTCGTGCAAAAACAGCACAAAATCCTCCCTAGTGCTTGAAAAAAAAGTTTATCGGTCATTTTAGTTACATTTGCATTTTTGAAAAAATTATTGTAGATTATAGTCAACAAATAAAAGTGATGTCAGTAGAAAATGAAAGCGATAAGTTTGTTTTGTAGTGGAGGAATAGGAGATTTAGCCCTTCAAAATAGTGGTTTTGATGTAATAGTAGCGAATGAAAAAATTAACGATCGTGCTCAAGTGTTTAAATTTAATTATCCGGAAACATCAATTATTATTGGTGATATTTGGCAGAAAAAAGAGACGATCTTAAAAGAAATAATCAGAAAATTATCAGGTGAAAAATTAGATTTAGTATTTGCTACCCCACCATGTCAAGGAATGTCAAAAAATGGTAGAGGAAAACTTTTAAACGGTATTCGGGAAGGTAAAAAAAGTGAAATAGATGAGAGAAATTTATTAATAATTCCTACAGTAGAAATTTTTGTCGCTAGTGGTGCAGATACGCTAATTATGGAAAATGTACCAGAAATGGAAAAAACCTATATTCCTCATCCTTATAAACATGGAGAATTAATTAATATTTTAGATTTTATTCAAGAGTCTTTAGGAAAAAATTTTGTAAGGTGTATTCGTAACATTGAATTTGCTGATTATGGTGTCCCTCAATGTCGTCAAAGATTGATTTCAATATTTACAAAAAATGAAAAATTAAAATCTTATCTTCAATTTTCAGGGGATCTTTTTCCTCCACCAACTTATAGTAAAGATGGATTAAATCTTCCTCTTTGGATAACCGTTAGAGATGCTATTTCCCATTTGCCTCCTCTGTGTGCTGATAATCCTAAAAATGCTAAGTGTCAATCTATTCCTTATCATTATGTTCCCTTATTAGACGAAGATAAATATTTGTGGGTAAGCAATACTCCACCTGAAAAAAGTGCTTTTGATAATCAATGTATTAATCCTCATTGTCGATTTACTGGGAATCAAACTCATCAAGCGAAAAAAAATAGTCATGGTATTAATCGAGCTAGTACCGAAACACCTATATATTGTCAAAAATGCGGACACCTTCTCCCTCGCCCTTGGGTAAGAGAGGGGAAAGAATATCGTTTGATGAAAGGTTATACCAGTGCCTATAAAAGAATGAGTTGGGATGCACCATCTAGCACTTTAACTCGGAATCTTTCTTATGCTTGTAGTGACAATAAAATTCATCCTAGCCAACATCGGGTATTATCTCTTTATGAAGCAATGATTTTACACACTATAGATAAATATCCTTTTCAGTGGAAACGAGCAGATGGTAAAAAGATTAGTGATAAATTGATTAGAGACTTGATAGGTGAAAGTGTGCCACCTTTAGGATTAGAACAAATTTTTTCTTTTATAATGTCAATCCTCACTGACAATCATCAAAATGTGACTAAAAGTCAACAGAAATCTCAACAATTATGTCTATTTTGAAATTAAACTACTTTTATTGTACTTATTCAAAAAATTAATATAACGTTGATCATCTCTCACCAAAATCCAATTATTATACATTTTGCGAACTCCATCACGAGGCATAATTGAAACACTTGTTGTTCTTCCTCCTCCTTCTTTGGGTGTAACGATTTTACCCCAGTCATTTTCTGTTAAATTACTGCTGAAAAAAATGGCAATTATTAGAGGAATCTTATTATCAAAATCCCAAAGTAAACCAATCAGGTTATTTGTTTCGCGATGATGGGCTTTCCAATCGTAACCTTTTAACATTTTAATTCGGGTATCTCCCATATCGGGCTTGGTTAATCCTTTTTTTCTTAATTCTGATGGTGATGGTACAGAACCACAAGTAGCTTTCACCTCAATACCACCATTGATAAAAGGGCTAAAAGGCGATTTATCTCGTAATTCTCCTTGAGATGATAATTTTTGTAATATCTCTTTCCCAATAGTATCCATTAAAAGAAAATCGGGATAACCGTCTTGATGAGGATTTTTAATGAATAATTCCCCTGATTTTTGAGCAAAACTGATAGCAAATAATTCACCAATAAATGATGATAAATTTCTCATTCCTAAAATAGCAAATATGTCAACGGGTATATCTTTTACTATTTTTTCAATCACTAAATGAGAGTCTTTTAAGGCTAACTCAAAAATTGCTTTATCGATCGAAATTTGATTCCCTTTTCCCGAAATAAAACTGGTATCACAGTTAGGGTTTATTATATAATTCATGATAAACTTCACTCAAAAAAGTAGGAATATCCATATCCAGTGCGATAACAATTTGTTCTAAAGAGTCAAGGGTAATATTTCTCACTCCACGCTCAACCCCAGATATATAAGTTCGATCGAGATTCGCTTTATATGCTAGGGCTTCTTGACTGAGATTTCTTTTTTTTCTTATTTTTTTGATGGTTAAAGCAACATAAGTTCGCAATGTACCTGACATAAATCAATATTGTTAACACTTGTAACTTTTATCATCTTAATTTTGATGATTATATGTCAACGGACTATAAGTCACATTTTATGGATTGCAATTGAAGTAGTGTATTGTAGGAACGATAGTTGTTAGCTAGACTCTACAAATTATCGGATAATAGGAGATAGACCATTATTGATAATATTTTATGACTAATATCCCTCCCTCCCTCACGGGAAACGAAATCAGAGAGAAATTTTTAGACTTTTTCGCCCAAAAACAACACAAAATTCTCCCTAGTGCTTCATTAGTGCCAGAAGATCCCACTGTTTTGTTAACTATAGCAGGAATGCTCCCCTTTAAGCCTATTTTCTTAGGGCAGAAAACCCCTGATTATCCTCGTGCTACCACTTCTCAAAAGTGCATCCGTACTAATGATATTGAAAACGTAGGGCGCACCGCTAGGCATCATACTTTTTTTGAGATGTTGGGTAACTTTAGCTTCGGTGATTACTTTAAGTCAGAGGCGATCGCCTGGGGGTGGGAATTGTCAACTCAGGTGTTTCAATTACCTCCAGAAAGAATCGTTGTCAGTGTCTTTAGAGAAGACGATGAGGCTTTTGCTATCTGGCGTGATGAAGTGGGAATCCCCGAAAAACGGATTATTCGTATGGGAGAAGAAGATAACTTCTGGAAATCGGGGGTAACTGGTCCTTGTGGTCCTTGTTCTGAGTTATACTATGATTTTAAGCCAGAATTGGGAGATGATGACATCGACTTGGAAGACGATACTCGCTTTATCGAGTTTTACAACTTGGTATTTATGCAGTATAATCGAGATGCCCAAGGCAATTTAACCCCTCTGCAAAACAAAAACATCGATACAGGCATGGGGTTAGAAAGAATGGCACAAATTCTGCAACAAGTGCCTAATAACTACGAAACTGACTTGATTTTTCCTATTATTGCCACCGCAGGAAAGTTGGCAAATATTGATTATAAAACCGCTTCGGAAAATACTAAGGTATCTTTGAAGGTTATCGGTGATCATGTGCGATCAGTAGTTCAGATGATAGCTGATGGTATTTCTGCATCGAATATAGGAAGGGGTTATATTTTGCGCCGTCTGATACGTCGTGTGGTGCGTCACGGGCGTTTAATCGGTATCGATGGCAATTTTATCAATGAGGTAGCAGAAACCGCTATCAGGCTATTAGAAGGGGTTTACAGCAATACCAGAGAAAGAGAAAAGGTAATTAAAACCGAGTTACAACGGGAGGAGTCGGCATTTTTAGCAACCCTTGAAAGGGGGGAAAAACTGTTAAATGAGGTGATTATTAAGCTCAAAAATCAGCAAAAATACAGCCAAGATGGCTTTGCTACCGATGGCTTTGCTACCGATGGCTTTGCTACCGATGGCTTTGCTACTATTTCGGGGGAGGATGCTTTTACCCTTTATGATACATTCGGTTTTCCCCTCGAATTGACTCAGGAAATCGCTGAGGAGGAGGGTTTAAAGGTTGATGTGGCTGCTTTTGAAGCGGAAATGGAAGCTCAACGCACTCGCTCTCAATCTGCCCATGAAACCATCGATTTAACTGTACAGGGTAGCATAGACAAGTTAGCAGAGCATATCCATCCCACAGAATTTTTAGGCTATAGTGAATATCAGTTAATAAGTCACATCGAGGGGTTATTAATTGACGGTAAATCAGTACAAAAAGCCGAATCAGGTAGTAAAGTGCAGTTAATTTTAAATAAAACCCCATTTTATGCAGAATCTGGTGGACAAATCGGCGATAAGGGCTATTTAGCAGGAGAAGATGTGTTAGTATCCATCGAAGATGTGCAGAAAGAGTCGGGCTTTTTTGTCCATTATGGTACAGTGGAAAGAGGTACAATTCAAATTGGGCAAAAGTTACGCGCAACTATCGATAAAGCCTGTCGTAACCGAGTTAAAGCTAATCATACCGCAACTCACTTGTTACAATCAGCATTGAAAAAAATTGTTGATGAAAACATCTCTCAAGCTGGTTCTTTGGTATCCTTTGATAAGTTACGTTTTGACTTTAATTCTCCCCAACCTATTACTAAGCAACAATTACAACAAGTTGAAGATTTAATCAATATTTGGATTGCTGAATCTCATCCGACAGATATTAGTATCATGGACATTGATGAGGCTAAAGCTAAGGGTGCGATCGCCATGTTTGGGGAAAAATACGGCTCAGAAGTGCGAGTTATCGATATTGCTGGGGTTTCGATGGAATTGTGCGGAGGCACTCATGTTAATAATACAGCCGAAATTGGCTTATTTAAAATCATCTCTGAAACAGGGGTTGCTTCTGGTATCCGCCGTATTGAAGCTGTTGCAGGTGCCTCTGTCTTAGAGTATCTGAAAGTTAGAGATGAAGTAGTGAAGCAATTATCAGACAAATTAAAAGTTAAACCAGAGGAAATTTTTGATCGATTTTCTAACCTTCAAAGTGAGTTAAAAACCACTCAAAAAGAGCTAGAAAATGTTAAACAAGAGTTAGCTTTATTAAAGTCTGAAAGTTTGATTAATAATGCTGAATCTGTAGGGGAATTTAAAATTTTAGTGGCGAATATGGGAGAATTAGACGCTAAATCCTTGCAATCGGTGGGAGAAAAATTACAACAAAAATTAGGTAATTCTGCCGTGATTTTAGCCTCGATTCCTGAAGCTAATAAAGTTAGTTTAGTGGCGGCTTTTGGTGAGAAAATTTACAAAGAAAAACAACTTCAAGCTGGTAAATTTATCGGCGAAATCGCTAAAATTTGCGGTGGTGGTGGCGGTGGTAAACCAAATCTGGCACAAGCTGGAGGTAAAGATGCAAGTAAAGTTGAGGAGGCATTAACTATTGCTAAAAATAAATTAATTGAGGCTTTATCTTAATCTTTTTGGTGGGCGGTGCATCGCCCTACTTTTTTAAAATTTTATTAAAATATGTCACTTATGTTTCTTAATACATCAAATATTTCTCAAATTTAGTTAAGGGATTAAAAAATGATGAATGTTTCTACAACTATGATTGACGATTAAGAAATAATACTTTTGATATAAACTATGAGGAGAAAACGTTTTAAACATCACTTATATACAATACATAAATAATTGTTAAATACTACAGAACGGTGTTTGAAGTTTTCAGTTAGTTTCAATGGTTTTCTTCTTTATTGTTATTACCCAAAAAAAATTTTTCGAGAAAAAGCGCATAAATTGATGATTCGTTACTGATATATAAACAGAGACTAAAAATTGAATAAAAATTATGGGTAATATTGTAGGAATCGATTTAGGCACAACTAATTCTGTGGCGGCTTTTAAATTTGTTGACGCGCAAGTGGTTAATGATCCTATTCATGGATTTTTAGTAAAATCAGTAGTAAGTTTATCGGGTAATAATTTGATAGTAGGTAAAGAAGCCTATAATCAGTTAAAACAAGATCCAGAAAATGTTATTATCTCCATTAAACGCTTAATGGGGCGTGGTTTCGGTGATGAAGTTGTGCAACAACAACTCAAAAACTTTGGTTATAAAATCACTCAATCCACTCAAGGCACGGAAAATAGTCTTTCGGTATGGCTTGGAGGAAAGGAATATCAACCTGAAGATATAAGTGCAGAAATTCTTAAGCAAGTGGTAAAAAATGCCCAAACTTATCAAGAAAATCAAGGGCAAACGGGTAAAATTACTAAAGCGGTGATTACTATTCCTGCCTATTTTAACGATAAACAACGCTATGCCACGGAAAACGCTTCTATTAGAGCTGGGTTAGGAAAACCAATTTTATTACCTGAGCCTACTGCTGCCGCTATTTCCTACGGTTTTAAGCCCGATAGTGATGATGTTAAAACTATCTTGGTATATGATTTTGGTGGTGGTACTTTTGACTCATCATTAATTACTGCTTCAGGAAACACTTTTATTGAGTCAGGAAAAGCAGGAGATTTGTGGTTAGGGGGGGATGACATTGATGAAAAATTGATGGATTTAGTGAAGCAAAGAGTGGCAAAAGAAGAAGGTTTAGATAGCCTTGATAGTTTAATTAATAAAATGCCCCATTTTCAGAAAGTTAAATTTAAAGCTGAGTTGAAAATGGAATCAGAAAGGGCAAAAATTGACTTAAGTAGTAAAACCGAAGCGAAAATTAATCTTCCGTCAGCATTGATTGATGAGTTTGGTATGGCTATTACCGTTAACGTTACCATTACAAGAGCGGAATTTGAGGACATGATATTACCTTTAGTTAAGCGCTCGATCGAAATTTGTCAAGATGCCATCAAATATTCTGATTATCCCGAAGATATGATCGATATTGTATTGGTAGTGGGTGGTTCAAGTCAAATTCCTTTAGTGCAACAAGAAGTTATTAAAGCCTTTGGTAAGGATAAAGTCGTCATTCATCCACGCCCGATGTATGCAGTAGCAGAAGGTGCTGGTATTGTTTCTTCTGGCATTACGGAAATTGTCGGCACAGTATCTCGTGATTATTGTATCAAATTAGTAGATGATCCTCGTTTTGAATTGATTAAACTGGGTGAAGTTTTACCGATTCAAAAAACCAAAACTTTTAAAACCTCTGGTGATGGGCAAGAATTGATACATTTTAAGTTTTTTAGCCCTGATAAAGTCGAAACCATCGGGGTTAATTTGGATAAAAAAGTTCGTACCGATAATGACTATGATGATCGTATTGGTGATATGTGGTTAGCTTTAGATAAACCTTACCCTAAAGGTACGGAAGTTGATGTGATGATAGAGTTAGATGAGGAAAATTCGGCTTTAACCATGACTGCCAGTCTCAAAAATAATCACGCTATTCGTGTAAGCGGCTCTTTTTCTCGTGGTAATCAAGACGAAAAAATTAATCAAGAGGTAGAAGAGTTAATCGCTCAACTTAATGATAATGGTAGCTTAACGGAATATGGTGCTGAGTATGTTAATGAGTTGGCTGGTGAAATTGTCCGAGCTTCAAATCAAATTCGTCAAAATAATACATCGTTACAAGGCGATCGCACAGCGCCATTTCGTGATCGCATTCAAGTAGCAGAAGAAAAACTTAAAGAGTTACAGAAGTTAGCTTGTAAAGATTTTGGCAAAATACAAGAATACTTAGATGATTTTGATTTTGCCCTTGAGTATTGCGTTAGTTATATGCACGAAGATCAAATAAGTCGCTTGAAAATGTTAGTTACTACAATGACACAAGCCATTAATGCTAACAATTTTTCGGCAATGCAAAAGTTAGCAGAAGATGGGAAACAAGAATATGACAATTTACCTGATTTAGTTCATGTTTTAATTATGCTTCGTTTTGGAGTCAGAAGAGCGAATCGTATTGCACCAGCCCACGGTAAGGTTTTAGAAAATAAATTCGCTAATGTTTTAGATGCCATGCAACGGGGTGATGGCACAACCGCTGACAGAATTTTACGAGAATTAATGGAAGAAATACGAGAGTATTTAGAAAAAGATTTACCTACGGGCGTAGTATCTACTGGTTTAACCCGTTAAGCCCCTAAATCCCCTTTTCTGCAGACTTTTATCTATTCTCCCCCCAAACTTGGGGGCAGGGAGGCGAAATTACGCATCTAAATACATAAGTATTAATTATTGGTGGGCATTGCCCACCCTACAAGATCAAAATTATGGAGTTTTTATGATACAAAAATTGACTTGCCCTGTGTGCGATCGCCAAGAGATTGAAACAAATATTTGCCCTAATTGTGAGACAGATTTATCCACAATTCGGATGTTAAAAGAGTTACCTTTTTTAGACACAAAAACCGAATCAAAACCCGTTAAAAAATCATTAATTTACATAGTCTTAGTCATAGCATTATTAGCAATAATAGCAGGAATTTATGGGGGATATTTGATCGCAAAAAATAATTATCAAGCTAGTCTAAATACGATTAATCAAGATAAACAAGAGCCTATTATTACCGTAAATAAAGAAGAATCAAAACCAGATTTAAAATGGTGTGGTGGTTTTAATTATCAAATAAAATCTGGTGATTCTTTATATATGTTAGGTTTACGTTTTTATGGTGACGGCAGTGCATGGCATTTAATAACTGAAGCAAATCCTAGTATAATTTCACCGCAAAATTTAGAAGTCGGGCAAGTAATTTTAATTCCTAATTTGACGAAATTTTGTCAATAAATAATTTAGTAAAAAAAGGTAAAAATATATGGGATTATTTGATTTTATCGGCAAAACTCAAGCGGTTTTTGAAAATAAAGAAATTAGTCAAGAAAAATTTAGTAAAGCAAAAGAATATGCCCAATTAAAAAAACTAAAAGAAGCTATCAAATTAGCAGAAGAAATTAAATCTTTATGGAAAGAAAACCCCTCTTGGCGTGAACAATTAGTACGAGATGTGGTGATAACTGACTTATTATATAATGTCAATAGTCAGCTTACTACATGGAAAATGCGACTGCAAAGAGGAGAATCTTTCGCTAGTCAAGGAAAAGAATTTATTGCCTTAGATAAAAATGATCCTTTTGACAGTACAATTCTTACTCAAGCCTTAGATTCTTTTACTAAATGTAATGAGCTTTTATATGAGACAGAATATGTAGTTAATGAACAAATTTTAAAGGATAAAATTAAGCGCAGAAATCAATTTCAATCCTTATATAATGAAGGTAAAAATCAAGGTAAAAAAGGATTTTATCGAGAAGGTTTAACTTATCTTTTGGAGGCAGAAAAAATTTATAAAGTTGTCACTGTAGCCAAAAAAATTAAAGAGTATGAAAATTTAGCACAATTGCAAACTCAATATGAGAATAATTTAAAGCAAATAAAAAATCTTGCCCAACAAGGTAATTTTATTTTAGCCAAAAGTCAATTACAATTAAATTTAGAAAAATTTAGCCGTCAAGATGGGGAGGAATTAAAACAAAAATTAGAGACGGTTATTAATGCCAAAACTGAATATAGACAGGGATTATTAGCGGAGAAAATAGGTAACTTTACCATTGCTAAAAAACAATATCAATTAGCATTATCTCATTTGCATAGTTTCGATTTAGCTCGTTATCGTTTAGCCTTAATTTATATAAAGGAAAATGACTATAATTCTGCTTTATCTTGCCTAGCAAAAATGACAGGAGAAAGAAGCAATTATTTACGAGGATTTTGTTATTTACAAAAAAATGAGTGGGAAAATACCGCTAAAGAATGGAAACAAATTAATCATGATTTAGTAGATAAACAAAAAGAATCTCTCAAAATTTTAATTCAACGAAATCGCTTACAAATTATTCAACATATCGAAAATTTAGTAGCGGATAAAAACTATGAAGAAGCGAAAAATTGTTGTCAAAATTTAACAGAAAAATACGGTTATAACGAAAATATTGAACATAATTTATCTAAGCATATTCAACCTGCTTTAGAGTCTCAATTATGGCAATCTAACGACTTAGTTAATATTATTAATCAACTTAGTGAGGAATTTAAAAATACTCCTAATATTACTATTTTACATAATATGACCATCGCTCTTTATTATCAAGTGCAAATAGATGCTAGTTATACAGAAAAATGGATAGCAGTATGGGCGACAGGATTAGTAAATATTAAACAAAATCCAATTTTACAAAATTTACCTTGGTTAAGTATTAATCAAATTGATTATGAAAAAATCAAAGAAGAATTAATTAAAATAGTTGAAAATATTATTGATAAATATAAAGATAGTAACCTTCAAAAATATTATCAATTAAGAGATATTTTCCGCCGAGAAATGTTAGCTATAGAGTTAATAGGAAATCCGCCAAGTAGTGGAGTAAAAATTAGAGAATTATTCATCACTCCTGCTTTTTATCAACAGCATAAATCCCAATTAAAAAACATCAATTTAACGATAAATCAATTAGGCACATTATTTACTGATTGGGGTTTAACCGTTGCCGCTTGTTTAAAAAATGACGTAGAAAGAGGAATAAAAATTAAACCAAATTTAACTCCTTCTTCTGACATAGAAAAACTAGCTTATAGTTTGATTAATTATTATCAAGGTTGTTATTATTTACAACAGGATTCATGGAAAAAAGCGGTATCTTGTTTAAAAATTGCTCAAAACGAGATTAAAAATAATTGTGATTGGTTAACAGAAATTGATAGTTTATGTCAAAAACAAAGACAAAAAATTGAGAACTTTAATGAACATTTAGAATTTGCTCAATTTTGGTATAATTTATTAAAGTCTTCATCTTCTGCTAGTTATTTAGCTGAATTTAAAGCAAGAGAAATTTCTGATAAAGTGGCTAATGAAAAAATCTCTTTTTCTCAAGCAATTAGTCAACTTAAAGAAGTACAAAAAATTGATCAAAATAACCCTTTAATTTTAGACTTATTAAGTAGATTAAAGTATAGTAAAGAAGCGGAAGAGGTTGATCAACTTTTAAAACAAAATAGATTTGAAGATGCCGTAAAAAAAGCTAAGCATTCATCAAATCAAGAAATAAAATATTTAGTTGCTTCTATCTTTATTGAAATTGCTTTAAATGGTGCAAAAACTAAAGAATTAGACTGGGAAACCTTACAACAATTAGGAAGATGGGCTTATGACATTTGTCCTTATGAGCCTGATTTTCGAGAATTATATAAGGCTTTACATATTATTTAATTAAAAAATTTAACTATGTTTAATCAAGAAAATATAACACCAAATCCTTACGATATTTTAGAAGTTTCTTCGGCAGCATCTACCTCTGAAATAACTAAAGCCTTTGCCATGGCGATGAAGAAAAAAAGGTATAATCCCAAGCAAATCGCAGAGGCTAGAAAAAATTTAATGGATAGTCAACAAAGGTTAATTGCTGATTATTTACGCCCTAATTTACCTTTAATTCAACGTTTCAAAAAACAGGATTTATCAGCATTAAATGAGCCTATTCCCTTGATTAAATTATTACCTGAATTTGATGGTTTAGATACTGCTTATAAAGAAAGTGAAACTATTTCTGAATCAGATAAAGAATTAGGATTAGAATTATTTTCTTAATCTAACTAATAAATTTTATAGTCAATAGCCATGGTAAAGTAACTTTTTATTAAAATCTATTTTTACAGTATAAAATCATGACAACATTAAACTTTTTGAAAAACTTAATTTATAGTAATAATAAGTCTAAAAAATCAGTAGATATTGATGATAATTTATCGGATAATCAGAATATTTTACTTATTACTAAGGAGAAAAGAGATCAACTTTTACAGGAAAATCAAGAGTTATTAAAGGAAAAAACTAAATTACAACAAACCGTCAAAATTCAACAACAGGAAAATGAAGCAAAAGCCGAGGCATTATATGAAGAAATGTTAGATATTTATGATAGTTTAGAATTTTTAATTAACTATTTAGATAATAATTTACAAGAGGATAATTTTAACCCTAAAGCCTTTAAAAGATTGCCAAAATTTACCTCTAGTATGCAGGAAAAATTACTCACTATTTTATCTCGTAGGGAAGTAGAAAAAATTGATTTTAATGGCGATATTCCTGATTTTAGTATTTGCCAAGTAGTTGAGCGAGAAATAAGAGAAGATATACCAGATCAAACTATTACTAAAATTGTTCGTCAAGGGTTTAAAATAAAAGAAAAAATCCTTCGTTATGTAGAAGTTATTACCGCTAAATCTGAGGTTTAATTATCTTTTTATTTTAAGAATATTTATCTTGATATAAAGTTTAAATCCCCCAATAATGGAGGACTTTTAGATCATTTTATCATCAAAATTTGGCTTGTATCATTAGTCATCTAATGCCGCAATACCGGGTAAAATTTTACCTTCAAGTAACTCTAAACTAGCACCACCACCAGTAGAAATATGACTCATTTTTTCGGCAACGCCAACTTTTTCTACCGCCGCCACGGAGTCACCACCACCGATAATAGTAGTAGTGCCTTTCTCTGTTAATTCTGCTAAAGTATGGGCGATCGCATCTGTACCATGAGCGAATTTTTCAAACTCAAATACCCCCATAGGGCCATTCCAGATAACCGTTTGACAATCAGCAAGGGCATTTTGGAAAGTTTTAACAGAATCAGGGCCAATATCTAAACCCATCCAACCATCGGGAATGTTATTAATATCAACGGTTTTAGCGTTAGCATCAGGGGCAAAATTATCAGCTAGAACTACATCAGTAGGTAATAAAAATTTAACTCCTCTTTCTTTTGCCTTGGCTTCCAAAGATTTAGCTAATTCTAGTTTATCTTCTTCTACTAAAGACTTACCAACACTTAAACCACGGGCTTTATAGAAAGTAAAAATCATGCCACCGCCGATGATTAATTTATCACATTTTTCTAGTAAGGTTTCAATGACACCGATTTTACTAGATACTTTTGAACCACCAATGATTGCAACTAAAGGACGTTTAGGAGTTTCGATGGCACTTTGTAAAAATTCTAATTCTTTTTCGATCAAGAAACCTGCTACAGAGGGAGATAAATAATGAGTAACCCCTTCTGTGGAAGCATGGGCACGGTGAGCAGTACCAAAAGCATCATTAACGTATAAATCAGCATTACTAGCTAATTTTTGCGCAAATTCAGGATTATTAGCTTCCTCTTCGTTATAAAAACGGAGATTTTCTAATAAAGCAACATCACCGTTTGCCATGGCATTTACTCCCTCTGTGACATCGTCACCGATACAATCATCAAATTTAGTAACTTTTTTATCTAATAATTCTGATAAGCGATTACCCACAGAAGTTAAACGTAAACTTTCTTTAACTTCACCTTTAGGACGACCCATATGACTACATAAAATAACTTTAGCACCATTAGAACTTAAATAATTAATGGTAGGTAAAGCGGCTTTAATACGAGTATCATCGCTGATTTGTCCGTTATCCATGGGTACGTTAAAGTCCACACGCACTAAGACTCTTTTTCCTTCTAAATCAGACTTTGTTAAACTTGCAATGCTTTTTTTTGCCATGACAAAATTTTCCTATATATATTAGATTTTTAAAAATAAATCGGTAAAAAATTTTACTTCTTTGGAGATTTTACCCGAAGTGTAACGATATGTAAAATTATTTTTAAAAGCAACAAAAGAAATACAAACAATAAAATATATTAATATACCCCATGAAAATTGAACAAGTAGGCAATAATAAATAGTAATAAAAAATGTAAATAAAGTTTAATTGTTAACTGTTCATTGTTCTGAAGTATTATGTTTAAAAAAGTTCTTTTTCCCATTGATCAAAATAGAGAAACAAGGGATGCTGTTGCCGTTGTCAGTAATGTTGTTAAAACCTATGATAGTAAGCTATTTTTACTCTCTGTAGTGAAAAAATCAGCAAAGGATGATTCTGTGATGAGTAATGAAGAAAATGTCGCTAAATTATTAGATAGTGCCAAAGAATTATTTGCTCAAGAAAATATTATTGCTGAAATTATTGAGCGTGAAGGGATGCCTTCTTTTACTATCTGTGACGTAGCCGATGAAGTAGAAGCTAATTTAATTATCATGGGTTGTCGAGGTTTAGGGTTGACTCACGAAGGCGCAGAGGAAAGCGTTACTAATCGAGTAATTAATCTTGCACCTTGCCCTGTTTTAGTTGTACCTTAAAAAAAAAGTACTCAATGTCTAATTCTGAAAAATAGTTTGCCAAGTGGCTTTTATTACTGTTGGCTCAAGACTTAAGTTACTTATAATATGGTCTAATGCTTGATCTTGACAAGTTTTAGCCACTATTTCAGCTTGTATTTTCACTCCCATAACCACTCCCGTTAATTTTTCGCTATGTATCGAACGAATTTCAAAACTCTTCTTTTCCTTCAGCTAAAAAACCAATACCAGAAACTACTTGAGCAATAACACGAGTACGACTACTATCTCCTTCTATCATCATGGAAAGCATGACAAATAAACAACCACCAATACAAACTAAACTATTAGTTAATAACCTTGCCATCCTTTGTCGCCATTGACGTTCAAGTCCTAAACCTGATCCTAATAACAAGGCTATTATTAACCTAATTATAAATTCTGTATCTTCCATAAAGTGATTTTATTTCGCCTGATTTATCCTTTACCTATGAAAACATAAATTAGGAGATAGGAGTTGTCAATTGTTAATTGTCATGGCTTAATTTATAGCTGAGGAACGAATTGTTCTTTTTCAGGTACAGTGGTATATTCAGCTACGATTTGACGAAATTCCTCACCGTCAATGGTTTCTTTTTCGATGAGTAAGTCAACTAAACGATCCATAACTTCCCGATTGTCTCGGACAATTTGACGGGCAATTTGATGACCATGTTCAGCTAACATTTTAATCTGAGCGTCAATACGAGAAGCACTCTCTTCTGAATATTCCGCACGATTCATGAAACCACCGCCTAAAAACACTTCTCCTCCTTGACTTTCCAAAGAAAGTGGACCTAAATCACTCATACCGAAACGTGTTACCATCTGACGTGCCATACCAGTCACTTGTTGTAAGTCACCTCCTGCACCAGTGGTTACTTCATCATCCCCGAACACTTCTTCTTCTGCGGCTCTTCCCCCCATTGCTCCAGCAATTCTTGCCATTAACTGTGCTTTGGTGGTTAATCCTTGTTCTTCATTAGGGGTAAACCATGTTAAACCTTGGGCTTGGCCACGAGGAATTAAGGTTACTTTTTGTACGGGATCATGATCTTTTAATAAAGTACCGACTATAGCGTGACCAACTTCATGGTAAGCAATTAAGCGTTTACTTTTGCTATCCACTAAAGGAGTGCCTTCCATACCCGCTACCACACGATCCACCGCCGCATCAATTTCTGATAAGGTGATTTCTGGTTTACGACGACGGGCGGTTAAAATAGCCGCTTCATTGAGTAAGTTTGCTAAATCTGCTCCACTAAAACCGGGGGTACGACGGGCGATCGCCTCAAGAGAAACACTAGAAGCGATTTTTTTGTTACGGGCATGAACATCTAAAATACCGATTCTACCTTTAAAATCAGGGGGATCAACCATAACTTGACGGTCAAAACGACCCGGACGCATTAACGCTGAATCAAGGACATCTGCACGGTTTGTAGCGGCAATGACGATGATACCAGTATTACCTTCAAAACCATCCATTTCTGTTAATAATTGGTTTAAAGTTTGCTCTCTTTCATCATTTCCTCCGCCGATACCTGCGCCTCTTTGTCTTCCTACTGCGTCAATTTCATCAATAAAGATTAAACAAGGTGCATTTTCCTTAGCTTTTTTGAATAAATCTCTCACACGAGAAGCACCAACACCCACAAACATTTCGACAAATTCAGATCCAGAAATGCTGAAAAAAGGTACACCAGCTTCCCCTGCAATGGCTTTAGCTAGTAAGGTTTTACCCGTTCCGGGAGGACCTACAAGTAAAACACCTTTAGGAATTTTTGCACCAATAGCCGTAAATTTTTCGGGCTGTTTCAAGAAAGTAACGACTTCTTCTAATTCTTCTTTTGCTTCTTCAATACCAGCTACATCATCGAATTGAATACCAGTTTTAGCATCCATTTGAAAACGAGCACGAGATTTACCGAAATTCATGGCTTGTCCAGGTCCACCCGGCATATTACTAGAGCGACGGAAAAGGAAAAATAAAGAACCAATCAATAGTACAGGAAAAACTAAATTACCTAAAATACCCCAAATCGCACCTTCATTGCGTAGAGGATGAGTATCAAAATTAATTCCTGATTCTCTCAATTTAGTGATTAACTCTGGAGAAGTACCGGGTAAATCAACTCTTAATCTTTGTACTTGATGTAATTCGGGATCAATCGCTTCTACAATAGCAGTACGTCCATTTTCATAGAGATCAACACTGCTAACTCTGCCTTTGTCTAAATATTCTAAAAATCTACCGTAAGTCATGCGAGTACTAGCGGTATTGTTGTTATCACTAACGTTAGTGGCAAAACTACCCTGCCACACAAAAAAGCCGATTACTAAAAATGGTATTGTCCATAATAGGACTGTACGCCAAGATAATTTCATATTTTCCTAAATTTATTTATCTAAAAGTGAATTAAGTAGTTAACTTGTTCTGTCTTTTGTTTTTTTTACTTATGATCAATTGTAACAACATTTCTTAACTAAACTTAACATAGTTCTCATTTTTATGACAATTTTTTCAGCCATAACACCCATTTAACTAAAATTTTACACAATGGAATTAATTATTGATTTGAGGTTTCGTAAAGGGTAAAGGGTAAAGGGATTAAAAACCTGATACCTCCTTTTTTAATCAAGTTCGGCTTCCATTACCATGGCAGTGGCTTGACGGGTGGTATTTTGAAATTCTTGAACATTAACTTTATTTAAAAGAGCGATCGCACCTATAATAAAAAGAGCTTCACAGAAAAAGACAAAACTATAGGCAAACCAAGCATTATTAAACATAAATCTAGCCACATCGAGAATCCAACCACCGATAGCGATGGCGATACCTCGTGACATGGATTGTGCTAAACCCCATGCACCAATAAAAGTTCCAGCGGTTTCTGCTATGGTTAAATCTAACATCAAACTAATTGAACCAATAGTTGTTATACCTGCGGCGATACCAAATAATACCATAGAGCCTTGTAATATTTGAGGTGTGGTAGTTAAACCAGAAAGAATAATCAAGCTAAAAGATAAAGCAACTAAGATACAGCCTATTTTAGTGGTTTTGGTTTTCCCTAAACGGGGAATGACAAAAAATCCTGTTGTACCATAACCGATTAAAATACCAATACCCCAAAAAGAGTTAAGCATAGTCGTTTCACCAATACTCATTTTAAAGATTTCTCCACCATAAGGCTCTAAAACTGCTTCTTGCATAAATAAACTCATGGTAATCATGACTAAAAAAGAGAAAAAGATTCCTGTTTGACGGGAAGAAGTAAGAATTTTTAATGCTCGTTTTAAGCTGATACCATCTTCTCTATCCACAAAAGATGAGCGTAAACGGTAACGAGAGTATTTTTTTTCTACTCCCCAAGTGGCAATGAAAGTTAAGAAAATGACAATCAAAGGGACAATTATAAATATAGAATTGATGGGTGGTTGTAAAGTACTTAAGGAAATTGTGTTGTCTTCTTCTACGGCTAAATTTTTCAGTAAAACTTGACCTATAACACCACCAATAACAATTCCAACCATCAACATTGACCAAATTATACCGACTATTTTTGAGCGGTTATCTTCGTCAGATATATCCACCAGTAAGGCAGTAAAAGGAGTTGAACTTGCACCGATAGCAATACCTTGTAAAATAAAAATTAAAGCCAAACCAAGACTCAAGATAACTGTCGAAACATTCCATTGCCAACCGTTATTTATCTCGATATTTTTGCCTAATAGCCAGACTATTTGTACCGCTAAAAAGATACATAATCCAGCCATCATAATTCCAAGACGTACATAACCAGTACGATGTAAGCCAAATAATTTTTTACTATCGGATAATTGTCCTAACCAAATCCGAGTTGGTGCAACTAACTGAGATAATGCTAAAGTACCTGCGGCGATAGTAGCTGGAATACCTAACTCAGAAATCATGACCCGATTTAATACCGCTAAAGTCAACACAGAAATTAAACCAATACCGAGATTAAATAAGCCTAATCGTAACATCGTAAAAATATTGACTTTGGGAATAGTATTCCCTGTGGTTTCAGAGTTAAGATCTTGGTAATTATTCCTATTCATATTCATTTTCTAGCGGTGGGTAATTTTAATATACTATTTAGAGTTATAATTATTTCTGACTATCTAAAAATACTTTTATATAAAACCTGATTAGAAAACGTGAATTATTCTTCATCAGATGTCCAAACACGGGATGCTCAATATAATGCCAATGTCATTGCTCAATATTATCGTTATCGCCCTTGGTTAGCCATATTTCGTAGTTTAAAAATTATCATTTATTTTGGTGTTTTTATTATTCAATTAACCCTAGATAAATGGTTTAAACAAGAAGAAAAAAATAAGTTAAAAAGAGCAGAAAAACTAAGAAAAATTTTAACAAAATTAGGACCTACATTCATTAAAGTTGGACAAGCATTATCCACTCGCCCTGATTTAATTAGAAAAGATTTTTTAGAAGAACTAATTAAATTACAGGATCAATTACCTCCTTTTGAGAATGAAATTGCTTTTGAAATTATTGAACGAGAATTAGATTTAAAAATAAAAGAAGCCTATCGAGAAATTTCTAGTAACCCTGTCGCTGCCGCTAGTTTAGGACAAGTATATAAAGCTGTTTTGCACACTGGAGAAGAAGTAGCAGTTAAAGTTCAGCGTCCAAATTTATTGCCTGTTATTTCTTTAGATTTATATTTAATGCGTTTAGCCTCTAGTTGGGTAGCTCCTTTTTTACCCCTTAATTTAGGTCATGATTTAGGGTTAATTGTTGATGAATTTGGTATAAAATTATTTGAAGAAATTGATTATATTAATGAAGGAAGAAACGCTGAAAAATTTGCTACTAATTTCTTAGGAGATAAGGAAGTAAAAGTTCCTTGTATTTATTGGCATTATACCAGTCATCATGTCTTAACTTTAGAGTGGATTAATGGTTATAAATTAAACGATTTAGATGGTATTCAAGCTGCTGGTTTAGATTTTAGCGAAATTATTAGAATCGGCGTCACTTCAGGGTTAAAACAGTTATTAGAACACGGTTTCTTTCATGCAGATCCACACCCAGGTAATTTATTCGCCATGACTGATGGTAGAATGGCTTATATTGATTTTGGCATGATGGATCAATTAGCCGAAGATACTAAAGAAACCATCGCCTCTTCTGTAGTACAACTCATAAACCGTGATTATACCGCCTTAGCTAAAGATTTTGTCAATTTGGGCTTTTTAACCCCAGAAACTGATATAACACCCATTATACCCGCCTTAGAAAAGGTTTTAGGTAGTGCCATCGGACAAAGTGTCGGTGATTTTAACTTTAAAACTATCACTGATGATTTTTCAGAATTGATGTATGAATATCCTTTTAGAGTACCTGCGAAATTTGCTTTAATCATTCGCTCATTAGTTACTCAAGAAGGTTTAGCCTTAAGTCTTAATCCTGATTTTCGTATTGTTGAAGTGTCTTTCCCTTATGTTTCTCGTCGTTTATTAACGGAAGAATCCCCCGCCATGCGTAAACGTCTTATTGAAGTATTATTTAAAAATGATAAGTTTCAGTGGGAAAGATTAGAAAATATGATTGCGATCGCACAATCAGATCGTCAATTTGATTTATTACCAACAGCAACATTAGGAATACAGTTTTTAGTATCAGAAGAAGGGGATTATTTACGCCGTCAACTAATTACTGCTTTAATTGAAGATGACAGACTTCACACGAAAGAAGTACAAAGATTGTGGACATTAATTCAACCAGAGTTAAAACCCCAAAAACTTTTTGATGTGGCATTACAAGCCATCAGGCAATTTTCTCAGGATTTAGTAGCCAGTTAAGTAGGGGATATTTATCCCATTAAATGGCATTCACCCACAGAAGAAGTTAAGATTTTACGAGATTTGATATAAATGCAAATTTTAGATAATCCTCATAATCAGCGACAAAAATCTCAGCCTTTGCGTATTATTGCCATAGGTGATAGTTTAATCTATGGTTATGGTGATACCGAAGGCGGAGGCTGGGTAGAAAGATTACGCCGTTATTTTATGAATAGTGATCAAGATCATGTATTGTATAACTTAGGTATTCGAGGAGATGGCATTAGTCAAGTTAACAGTCGTTTATGCCAAGAATTTAGTCATCGAGGGGAATTAAGAAATAAATATCCTGACTTGATTATTTTATCAGTGGGAGTTAATGATACTCCTCGTTTGGGGCATATTCAAGGGAGAAATTTAACTAATTATCAGAAGTTTACTGAAGATATTAATAGTTTACTAGATCAAGCCCAAAAATTATGTTCAGTCATGTTTGTGGGGATGATACCAGTAGATGAAGAAAAAATGCCTTTTTTAGACTGCCTTTATTATAATCTACGAGATCAATATCACTATAAAGAAGTAACAAAACAAGCCTGTGAAACTCGTAATATTCCCTATCTTGACTTATTCGATATGTGGATGAGTCGGGGAGAATATTGGCGAAAGACACAAATGTCTAAAGATGGATTGCATCCTAATATTAAAGGTTATGAATCTTTATTCCATGAAATTGTCCATTGGCAACCTTTACAATTAATAATTAGGAGTTAGGAGATAAAAGGAAACGGGGAGATAAAAGGAAACGGGGAGTTAGGAGATAGAAGTTGTCATAATTAATTTATTTATTACTATTCATAATCTATTCCAGATTAGTTTAACTGTGATAGTATCTGAGGTAAATAAAGATACCTAAAAAAGATAAAATTATTTTGTGTAGAGGAGTTAAATAACATGAAAAATCAAAGATTATCGTCAAGTAATTTACCTATTCCCAGAAATTATAACCTGCCATTAAAAATGGGAGTTATCGGAGTAGGAAATATGGGACAACATCACACTAGGGTGTTAAGTTTACTTAAAGATGTCGAATTAGTAGGTATTGCTGATGTTAATGTCGAAAAAGGTTTAGATGTTGCTAGTAAATATCGAGTCCATTTTTTTGAAAATTACTTAGAAATGTTACCTAATGTCGATGCTGTCTGTATTGCAGCACCCACTAGACTACATCATCAAGTTGGCTTAGACTGTTTAAATGCAGGAGTACACGTTTTAATTGAAAAACCCATTGCCGCTAGTATATCAGAAGCAGAGTCTTTAGTTAATGCTGCAGCCGCTACTAATTGCATATTACAAGTAGGACATATTGAAAGATTTAATCCAGCCTTCCAAGAATTAAGCAAAGTCTTAAAAACAGAGAATTTATTAGCTTTAGAAGCGCATCGCATGAGTCCATATTCAGATCGTGCTAATGATGTATCTGTCGTGTTAGACTTAATGATCCATGACTTAGATTTATTATTAGAATTAGCAGAATCACCAGTAACTAAATTGAGTGCTACAGGTAGTCGTGCGGCTGAATCACAATATTTAGACTATGTTACCGCAACTCTTAATTTTGCTAATGGTATTGTTGCTACCGTTACCGCCAGTAAAGTAACTCATCGTAAAATACGCCGTATTGTTGCCCATTGTAAGCAAAGTTTAACAGAAGCTGATTTTCTCAATAATGAAATTTTAATTCATCGTCAAACTACTGCTAATTATACTACTGATTACGGTCAAATTTTATATCGTCAAGATGGTTTAATCGAAAAAGTTTATACAAGTAATATAGAGCCTTTACACGCAGAATTAGAACATTTTGTCAGTTGTGTTAGAGGTGGTAATAAACCTTCTGTGGGTGGTGAACAAGCCTTAAAAGCGCTAAGATTAGCTAGTTATATTGAACAATTAGCTTTAGATGGTAAAGTTTGGCAGGAATTTCCCCTGGATTTACAACAGCTTAATAGCGAATTCATTAGTATTTAATTTAGAATCTTCCACCCATATTACTGATGAAGATAAGGAATAGGAAATAGTTATCTAAATTTCTTAATCCTTAATTCTTTTTCCCCATTTCAGACAAAAAAAGCTATTATAAATTGCTAATTTTTCGCTGATATTCTTCTTTAGTAATTACCCCATTATTTAAGGCTTCTTTTAATTTAATAATTTTAGTCTTATTTCGTTGTATCAGCCTTTCTTGTAAAATTGTTTCTCTCATATTGGCTTCAATTTGGTTAACTTTTTCTTCATACTCCTCTTGATTTAAAATTCCTTGAGAAAAGGCAGATTGCAATTTACTAATTTTATCTTCAATGACTAAATTAATTTCATAGTCATCAATTTTTCTTTCTAAAATCGCTTTTTTTCTTGTAAATTCTGCTTCGGTTAAAATTTCATCAGTAAAGGCAATTTCTAACTTATTAATTTCTTCTTCTAATTCACGGATAATTTTTTTATCTTCTGAATTTTTATCTAAGTTAATAGAGGAAGAATTGTTAATATTGTTTTCAGAAATATCTTGATTATTTTTGTTAGAAATATCTGTAGTAATTCTTTGAAAATTAAGCTCATTTTCTAGGTAAGAAATTAACTCATTTTCTAATAAAAATCCCCATCCTGCCGTAGCAATACCAGTCATAACGGTGAAACCACCCGTAAAAATACCAGCAAAACCAGCACCTGCAATATTTTGAATCCATTTTCCCCTAGTAGTTTCTACCACTAATTCTTGATTCTTAATTATGGTATCATTAGAGAAATAAATTAAAATTTTAAAAGCTAAATTTGAGCCTAATAATGTTCTAATTGTACTTGTTTTTCTCGCTTGAATTAAATAAATTCCTTGTTTTTCTGTGCCTTCTACTTCATATTGTTTGCCTTTAAACCATAAAATTATTGCACGATAAATTTTGTCTAAATCTTGACTGTTACGACTAATAAAATAACTTTTTGCCATAATTTTGTTCTGAATAATTAAGATAAATTATAATATAATAGTCAATCATAAATTTTCTTAAGAAAATAAAAAATCTCAATCTTTTAGTTTAACTATCATTAATAACAAGTGCGTAAAAGAAATCAGATTTAAGGAAAAATAAACCAATTAAATTATTAATATTTTATTTTTTTTACCTAAAAATCTTAAACATCAATTTCTTTTAGTTATTATTTTTGGTGATTTTATGACAATTAATCTCAGAAGACTTTAAAGATTTTAATTCCTCTAATAAAATTATATAATTCTCTTTTAAATTTGACATGAAATCATATTCGGAAAATAACACTTACAGTAATGAATCATTATAACTGATTATAAACTATTACTTTATAAATCTTTACAGCCGAACAGAGTTGTTGCTAATATTTTAATTACAATATAATTAGAGAAAATATTAACCTTATCAAATTGATTATGAAAATGATTAAATCATCAAAGTCATTATTCTCTTATTCTCGGCAATGGCAATTAATTTCTTTTCTGATTTTAGGTTTACTGATTTTTTCTTTAAATTCTATTATGGAAGTTAATTATTTTATCAAACATTATCTGCTTATTTTAGAGATTCAAACAGGAATAGTTTGTTTATACTTTATTTCATTAAAATTAAAAACTTTTAAGCATAAAAATAGTAATTTTATCCGTAAATAAATAAATAATAAAAAATATTTTATCTTGTTAACTTAGATTATAAAAGGAATAAAAACATGGAAGCAAAAAATAAATCAGTCGCAATAATTTTAGCTTTTTTTCTAGGCAGTTTCGGTATTCATAAATTTTATTTAGGTAATAATTTTGCAGGAATTTTATACTTAGTTTTCTTCTGGACATTTATTCCTGCTTTACTTGCTATTTTTGATTTTATTGGCTTATTATTAATGTCAGATAATGCTTTTAATGCTCAATATAATGTTAATATTATTCCAGCCGCACAAAGTAATAGTATCACAACTTTAAGTGAATTAAAAAAATTATATGATCAAGGTATCATTACTGCTGATGAATATGAAGAAAAACGCCGAAAATTTTTAGATAAACTATAAAAAAAGAAAATTAATTATGTCTCAAAATAATTGGTTTGATAAAAATCCTCCTTGGTTATGGTGGTCATTTTTACCTATTTTTGGCGGTATTTCCATTGTTTATGCAGGATGGAAAACTAAAACTAACTCATGGTTATATATTGGTAGTGGATTAACTTTTAGTTCAATTATTTTATCATCTGCAATACCAACTTTAGTAAATTTAATTTGGATTAGTCAAGTTATTATCGCTTTTAAAATTAAGGAAAATTATCTCATAAAAACTGCCCCTAAAGGCGTATTAATTACTTCTACTAGAATTGCCCAATTAATGGCAGAAAGTCGAGGAAAAGTTGATATAAATACTTGCTCAAAAGATGATATTATTTATCAGCTAGGTTTATCTATTATTTATGCTAACGATATTGATTGTTTAAGGCATGAAGGTTATATTTTTACAGATATTGATGAGTTATCCGAAGTCGTTGGTATTCCTGAAAATATTTTAAAACGTATCGAACCTTTAATTGTTTTTAGTTATAATATCAATAAAGAATTTGACACTTCTTGGCGAAGATTAAACTCTTTTTCTGTAGAAGAATTAATGACTTTAAATATTGATGAAAAAAGTGCTTTAAAAATTGTTATTGAAAGGCAAAAAAAAGGACAATATCAGTCTCTTTTAGATGTGAGAAAACGTACAGGAATTCCTATTAATATTTATCGTCATTTAGTTTAATACAAATTTTAAAAACTTCTTAATAATTTACTAAACTATTATTAATTTCCTCTATTAACAATAATAATTTTATTGCCAATAACCGCATTACGAGCCAATAAATTATTATTAGCATCTTTGATGTTAAACTTATAGAAATTAAGGTTTTTAACTTTATCAAAAACATCATTAACAACATTATTTTGCTCATTTTCTGTCAATTTATACCAATCTTGACTAAAGGTAATTACTAAGTTATTTGTGCTAAAATTTGCTTCTATATAAAGAATTAATTTATTTCCATATTTATTGGTTATATTTTTTATTTCATTTTCAATATTTGTTAATAAAGATTGCTCTGGAGTTACATTTAAGTTTAATTCTTCCACTTTAGAATCTTTTGATAAATTGTTGGTATCTATTTCTAAATTTGTATTTATTTTATTTTCTGAATTTGACTCTATCTCTTTAGATTCTGGAGAAATTTTTTCCTCAACTTTTATCTCTTCATCAGGATAATTATTTATAGGAGTATCTGATTTGGAGAGATGATTATTTTCAATAGTTGGCATTTTATTTGTTACTAAAGTTTCTTTATCTTCAACAATTATTTTTTCTTCTTCCGACAGCATTACTAAATTATTTGACTTTAAATTCCAAATAATAATATTAGTAATTAGACTAATAATTAAAAGAATTATCAAGATTAAGTTTAGATTAAATTTTCTTTTAGTTTTGATTCTTCCTTTTATTGTCTTATTCTCACGTTTATTTTCTGATATATCATTGTTTTCTGGTAATTTATTTTCTGTTTGAGTTTCGTTAGTAATACTAGCTTTTTTAAGTTGTAAATAATCTACTAAAGCATTGCTAGAATCGACTAAATTTTCAACTATGGTTAAGTTAGGTAAATCTTCAATAGAATTATTTTTAATGATTTCTATAGCTTTTTCAAGTTGAAGAATAGTTCTTTTTAATGATATTTTTATTTGAATAGATAAGTTTTTGTCAGATTTTTGTGAGTTATCAACCATATTTTATAGAAAAGTAATAATAAGATGAAAGTTAAATAGTTATTCATGAAAATTTTATAGTTAAGAAAGAAAATTTCAATTATTTAATTATGTTATATCTCTCAATTATCTTTCCCAATTAATAATTTACCATACTCAAAGCAGAAAAGTCATTACTAATTTATTTAATAATTTTACTACCTCTTTTACATTACTTATGATAAATTGAAAGTAAAAATTAACTACTTTTATCTTTTAATATTTATGGTTAATCAAGTCTTATTTAAAAGAAAGATTAATAGACTTTTATTATTTCTCTTTATCTTAATATTTTCTTTCGGGTGTACATCATCTCAACCCCCTTTAGAATTTGCACCAAATGGGGAGATAATTAAAAAAGCTGTTATTTTAAATTTAGAAAAAAGTCATAATAACTTAAGTCGTCAACTAAATACAGAAACATCGGAGATAAAAATTAATAAAATCGATGTGATTCAAATAAAACCTAATCTAATCTTTAATTTACCTACATATCATTTAGAAGGAAAATATCAAATTATAGTCAAGAAAACTTCATTTCAAAAAAGGATAATTAACAATACATTTAATATTGATTTACAACGACAATCAAAAGGCGATACATGGAGAATATTAATCAAAACTCAAGAAAATAAATCTGAAAAATATTTTAGTTATTTAATTAGATAATATGTATTTTAATTTACAGTTTTTAAATTTATTTAGATTTAATATAATGTCAGATTAAGTTATCTTAAAATGTAGCTATGGTAATAAAGTTTTAAATTTTGTGCTGATAGCAAAGATTAAAGGTTTATCTACAGCATTATCGGAATAATCGTTTTAACTTTTTAATAACATTAAACATCTTACTAATTCAATAACATTGGCTACTCTAAAAAATTAATAATATTATCTCAGAGGTTAAATGATGAAAATACTTTTATTAGATGATTTGGTAAATCAAGGGGTTGTAGCTTCGGAAATAAGAAGATCATTAAGTATAAATTGTTTTGGAAAAACTTTTCATCGTAAATCTGATTTACCTAAAAAATTTAAAGAAAAAGCATTAAATATTTGCAAAGAAATTCTTGATATAGGAAAAGAAAGTTTTATCCTTGAAACTAATTATTCTTATACTATATGGGAAGAAGAAATTGCAGTGAAAGAAAAGATTAAACCACAATATTTATCAACAGTTTCTGGTGAGATTAGGGAAAATAAAACAGAAAAAATAAATGATATTCCTTTACCGTTATCCTCAGAAAATAGTAGGGAATTGTTAGAAACAAATTCATCTATGAAGGAAAAAGATGGTAATAGAGAAATATTTGCAGTAGAAAATAAATATAATCTTTTTCAATATACTTCTAGGGAAGATAGAGTAGAAATTATCAAAAAAAGTAATAGTAATAGACGAATTTCGGCACAAAATTCAGAAGAAATAGAAGATATAAAAACCTATAGAGGAGTTGTGGTTAATAACCATAAATCTATAGAAGAAGAAATAATTGTCGAGGGAAAAACTATCTCTAAACATAAAGTAAAACCAAGAACTTATAGAGGTATTACTTATTAGTTATTTTTATACTTGCCTTGAATTTTTAACCATAAATCTTCCACTATGGTATAAAAAACAGGTACAAAAATTAAGCATAAAATGGTAGAGGTTAATAAACCGCCAATAATTGCCACTGCCATTGGTTGTCTTAATTGTGCACCGACACCCCACCCCATGGCAATGGGTAACATTCCTAAAATAGTCGAAGAAGTTGTCATTAAAATTGGGCGCAATCTAGTTATTCCCGTGGTTATAATTGCATCTTGACGAGACATCCCTTTTTTTCGCAATTGATTAGCGTAATCCACTAACAATAAAGCATTTTTATCTAATAATCCTAATAAAAAAATTATTCCTAACAGGGAAATCATACCGAAGGCGCTTTGGGTAAAGAGTAATCCTAGCATTGCGCCAACAATAGATAAGGGTAATGATAAAGCTACTACCATGGGTTCTAGTAAACTACCAAATAATGCCCAAAGTAATAATAACATGAAGGTGATAGATAAAACAAAAATGATGCCAAATTGTCTGGCAATTTCTTCCATTCTTGCAGAATCTCCCCCAAGGGAAAGGGTAACATCAGAGGATAAAAGAGATTGAATTTCCTTCTTGACTTCCGTAGTTAAATCTCCCAAGGCTTCATCTTTCCCTAAATTAGCCGAAAAAGTTATAGCTCTTTTACCGTTAAAATGTTCGATAATGTTAATATCATTGTTTTCTTCTGTGGCAATTTCTGAGGGTGACATCGTTAAATCTGTTAAGGCTGAAAAATTTGCTAATTTTCCTTTAATTTTATTCCCCCTTTGATTCAAAGAAGTAAGATTATCTCCTAATAAACGAAAAGAAAAAGGTTTGTCATCTCCTGTATCAACAAATTTAATATCTTCTACACTGATATTTACTCCTTTAATAACGGGTAAAGTTTTTCTAATCTTATTTTGTACCTCAAAAGCATTAATTTTTCCCTCACTTTTTAGCTTAATATAAATTTTACCTAAATTTGGTTGCCCTCGAAAACCAACAATATTAAAAATAGACTCGATTTCGGGAATGTCTAAAATCACTTCCTCAATTTTTTCTCCTATGCGGCGAGTGCGTCTTAAAATAAAGCCATTGGGATTTTCTTTAATTTCTCCTAACCAGTTAAAGCTAGAGTTATCTTGATTAATAGAGGAATTTTTTTCCTGCTGATTTTGATTAATATTCCAATCACTAGGAATTTTCGGCAATTCGGTGGTATAAATAATATTAAATTCTCCTCTATCTAATTGAGGAATAAAACCTTGAGGAATAAAGGGAATTAAAGCGATACCGATGATAAAACTGATTAAAGCGCCAATTAAAACTATTTTACGGTGAGATAATGACCAAATTAATAAGTTACTATATTGTTTAACTATTTTGTGACTAATATTCATCATTAAGGAATTTTCTAAGTTTTGCTGGTGGTTTTTTCTTTTTAACCAAAATATCGCTAACACAGGAGATAAAGTGCGCGCTACTAAAAGAGAAATTATCACGGCGGCGGAAACCGTTAACCCAAAAGGCTTAAAAAATTGCCCAACATTACCGCTAGTTAAGGCAACGGGTAAAAAAACAGCGACGATGGTTAAAGTGGAAGCTGATACAGTTAAGCCAATTTCATCGCTACCTTTTATGGCTGCTTCTTTCGGTGAGTCGCCATTTTCGAGATGACGCATAATATTTTCCACATCCACAATGGCATCATCCACAACAATACCAATGACTAAGGCTAAAGCTAATAAAGTAATAGTTTCTAAATTAAAATTACCTATCGCCATGACAATAAAAGTGCCTAGCAAAGAAATAGGAATGGCTAAAGCGGTGATAAAAGTAGCAGTAAAATTACCAAGAAAAGGAAAAATGACTAATACTGCCAAAATAATTGCTAAGACAAGAGTGTCAATGGTTGCCTGAGTTGCTTCTTTGATATAATTTGCTTCGGTTTGCGCTACATTTATCGTTATCTCACTCAAGGAAGATGCCAATTTTTTCATGACAGACTCAACGGATTTTACCACCTCTAAAGTATTACCATCTCCCCGTTTAATAATAGAAATTCCTAAACTTTCTTTACCGTTAAAACTGACAAAACTAGGAGTTATTTTTTCATCTTCAGGAAAATCTAACCCCAAAATATTTACCTTTAAAATACCATCAATATTTTTTAAAGCTGGAATAATCTTGTTATTGGCTATTTCCGCTATGTCTGCTAAACTTTTTTTCTCGCTAGTTAAAACATAACTAATGGCTGAAGATTCATTGAGATTATAGGGGATAATTTCAATTTTTGTATTTTCTGGTAAATCAACATTAGCGATGGCTTTTTCAATAATTTTCGTCGCCGAATCAAGAGTATCTCCTGCAAAAAAAAGGGAAGTAATTACGGTTTCAGATTTGAAAGTAGAAGAGACGATATTTTCGATAGATTTAAGATTTAATAAAGGTTTTTGTAACGGATTTGTTAATTTTGTTTCTGTTTCAATGGCAGTGTCAAAATTTCCTGAGGCGCGAATAATCACCACAGGAAAAGTCACGTCAGGAAATAAGGCATATTGAAGAGAAGAAAAAGCCAATAATCCTGCTACACTAACCGCTATCCAAAAATTAATCGTTAACCAAGGATGTTGAATGGCAAGGCGAGAAATATTTAACCGTTGGCGTAAAGAAAAATTCATGAAGAATAATTAATAATTAAGATATAACTAAAAATAAACATTATTGTTTAAAGCTATTGCCTGATAATTGTTAACTGTCCACTGCTAACTGTCAACTGCCAAATTATGTCAGAATCAAATATTCCTCCTAATAACACCCCAGAAAATTTCATTGACGATTCTCTAACTCCTGAAGAATTAGAAATTTCACCACAAGAACCTGTAGCCTTTAAGACACTTTTTAGTGGTATAATGGAGATGTATAGTGATGAAGATACTGTAGCAAATTATCTCAATGATCATCAAGGGTGGTTTGTACGATGTGCTTCACCAATGAAAGCAAAACCTTTCGGCGAAAACGGTTATACTTTGATTATCGGTAATTATGGTGCTTTTGGCTACAATGTTGAACCAGAAATGACTGTAATACTCACTACTCCACAGTCTAAACACTATTCGATGTATTCGGTGACAAATCCTGAATTTAATCATCAAGGATACGAAGTCAACTATGTTTCAGATATGTATATAGAGTCAATACCTGTTTCTCAAGCCTCTGTTGGCATCGAAAAAGTTTATCATCAACAAGGAAAAAACTCTCTACCTGAAATTATTACTAAAATTAACTGGCAGTTGAATTTACAAGTAAAAGTCAGATTTCCTCATTTTATCTATAAATTGCCTATGTCTATTATTCAGAATACAGGCGATCGCCTTTTAAGTCAAATAGTTAAGCAAGTATCTCCTCGTTTAAGTTATAAAGTACAAAAAGACTTTCATTGTCGTTTCGATTTACCTATTCCACCGAAAACTGCACGCACTTTTAATCCTGTAAAATGATTTTACACAGGAATCAAATATTAGTCAAATTATCAAGAATAAATTATGAGTGAAAATAATCTCAATTTATGGAGAAAAATAACATCTGTAACGGAAGAAGCCTTAGCCACAAAAGTTTTACATCCCATGGCGACTAAATATCAAATTGTGGAAGAAAATGACATAAAATTTATTGTGAGAATTTTAGATAACTTAAATAAAAAAGATAAAGCTAAGAAAAAACAAAAAGAAAAACAGAAAGAATCTAAGTCAAATTTTAATCCTTTTTTACCCTACGAAAAAGATTTATTTATTGCGGATATTGAGGAAAATCATGTATTAATTTTAAATAAATATAATGTAGTCAATCATCACTTATTAATTATTACCCGTGAATTTGAATCTCAAGAAAATATCTTAACCCTTGAGGATTTTACAGCTTTATGGATAGTTTTAAAACAAATAAATGGCTTAGGTTTTTATAATGGTGGTAAAATAGCAGGAGCTTCTCAACCTCATAAACATTTACAATTAGTACCTTATCCTTTAGTGGATGAAATAGATACTATACCTATTGATGATTTAGTTTTAAGTAATAAAAAAGAAGATAAAATCATTAATCTAAAATCATTTCCTTATCTACAAGCAGTTGCTTTTTTTGAGGATATAACCGATAAATCTCCTGAAGAATTAGGGAAAATAACCTTAGATTATTACTATCAATTACTAGGAAAATTAAACATTAACATTAAAGATAATAAACCATTAATTCATTATAATTTATTAATCACAAAATCTTGGATGATGATAATACCTAGAAGTAAAGAAAAAATGGATTCAATATCCATTAACTCTTTGGGTTTTGCAGGTGCTTTATTAGTAAAAAATAAAGAAGAATTAGAGTTATTACTAAAACATAAACCATTAGAAATTTTAGCTAAAGTAGGTTTAAATTAGTTACACTAATAAAATGATAATTCCATAAAAAAACATCATAATTAACTGTGTTTTATTGACAAAATAGAATCTTTAAATTAAGCATAAATTATCAATATACCTATATAATTTCTAAATTATTTCTAAGAATTTGAGATGATTTTAATAGTTGATAACTGATAGCTAGTTAAGTTATTAATCATTTCTGTTCAATTTACGTTAACATAAGATCTTTGTGCTAAAAAAGAGTCAATTATTTAGTACAATAGAACTTCTATTAGTATTTAATAAGTTGAAAAAGTATTATGAAAATTGTCTGCTCTCAAATTGATCTAAAAAATAGTTTATCATTAGTAAGTCGTGCTGTACCTAGTCGCCCTACTCATCCGATTTTAGGCAATGTTTTATTAGTAGCTGAAAAGGGTAAAAATCAGGTAACTTTGACGGGTTTTGATTTAACTCTGGGTATGAGAAGTAGTTTTACTGCTGAGGTGGAAGAAAGAGGTACAATTACTTTACCGGCTAAATTGTTGAATGATATTATCGGACATTTACCCGATGGTGAGGTTAGTTTTTCTTTCGATGAGGAAGAATTAGACGATAATCCGATGGTTGCCATTAATTCTCTTTCTGGTAAGTTTCAGTTAAGAGGAGTAAGAGGTGACGAATATCCTGAATTACCAACTATTGACACCGATGACAAGTTTTTATTACCTGTAACAGCGTTAAAAGAAGGCTTAAAAAGTGCTTTATTTTCTGCTAGTAGTGATGAGACTAAACAGATTTTAACGGGGTTACACCTAACTCGTGATGGGGATAGTTTAGAGTTTGCGGCAACCGATGGGCATCGTTTGGCAGTGGCTAAAATCAGTGAGGAAATAGAAACCGATGATAGTAGTAATTTTGCTCTTACTATACCGTCACGGGCATTGAGAGAGTTAGAAAAGATAATTAGTACTTCTTCTGTAGATGATTTTGTCTCATTATACGTTGATGAAGGGCAAATAGTGTTTGAATTAGACAATCAAAGTTTAACCAGTCGTAGGTTAGATGGTGCTTATCCTAACTACAATCAGCTTATACCAAAAACTTTTGAGCGTTCTATAGTAGTTGATCGTAAAATGCTTATCAATAGTTTAGAACGGGTTTCTGTGTTTGCTGATGGTAAGAATAACATGGTTAAATTTAACCTAATAGCCAGTACTAATGAGCTTAATTTATCAGTAGAAGCGAGAGAGTTAGGTAACGCTAAAGAAGTTGTTAATGTCGAAATTACTGGGGATGATTTTCAAATTGGATTTAATATTAAATACTTAATGGATGGTTTAAAAGCGATAAATTCCGATAATATTAAGTTTAGTTTAAATGGTGCTACTCAACCCGTTATTATTAATCCTTTGAGCGGTGTTGATATGACTTATTTGATTATGCCCGTGCAAATTAAAGACTAATTTTAAAAAATAAGTAATAAGTAATATAAAAATAAGTAATTTTAAGTTTATTGTATGCTTTTTTTTTGATTGAAAAACCTCGTTAATATCATTTAATTAGGGTTTACTGAATAAATCAGAAAGCTATTAAAATCAAGGCTTGGGGCATCGTTAAGTTAATAAAAAAGTGCGTAGTTTTAGGCATTTTTGCTCAAAAAACAGGGTA
>JAACUG010000017.1 GCA_009993045.1 Cyanobacteria bacterium CG_2015-22_32_23 | reverse complement strand
TGTAAAGCCTGAGATGGAACTTCCGTTAACCATTCAAGTTCTTTCTTTAATTCAGGTAGCTTATTGATTATTTCATTTCGACTTAAACCCTTACCAGTTGCTTTATAAGTTTCATTAGTTAAATTAAGTGCAAAGTTATAGAACCAACGACAGCAACCGAAAGTCTTAGCAAGTAAGACCTTTTGCTCATCTGTAAGATAGATTCTATACTTGAATGCCTTTAACATTTTTACTAACTTTTTAACCTTGTATTCTTATCTTAGCATTATAGGGAATGGTAAGGGCAATGTTTTTTTGCTGCACTCGCTTACATCTCCCGTTTATTTCTATTGGTCTCTTTTTTTGGGAGAAATTAAACGGGAGTCTTACGCTCATATTTCAAGATAATAATTTAAAAACATTGAGGATAAGTACAATATATATTTAATACTTATCCTTCCTTTTTAAGTAGGGTCTGCTGAAAAAGTCTGAGGAAGGGGTAGGGCAAAGGGCAATGGGCAAAGGGCAAAGGTTTTAATGGTTTTGATTTTTGAAATTAGAGTTTGTAACTGTATAATACGACCCTGTTTTTTGAGCAAAAATGCCTAAAACTACGCACTTTTTTATTAACTTAACGATGCCCCAAGCCTTGATTTTAATAGCTTTCTGATTTATTCAGCAACCCTAAGTAGTTAAACTTCCATCATTGCTCTGGAAATTAGACTTCTAGCAATGGATTGTGTACCTGTATGTTCAAAATAATTAGTTGACATATCAAGGAATGCAGCAACATAATCGAGTTTATCTTCAGAAAATTCGACAAAGTTACTAAGGTTTTTCATAACTTCATTTTGGGTTAAATTATGACTACTAACAAAGCCTATCATCCAACTTTTTACCGCTTCAAAACTATTACTAATAAACTGTAATTTTCCTTCAGAATTGTTGCCCGGAATCAGTTTACTAACACTAGAAAATCCAGCATTATTATTTAATTCTTGGGTAGAAAGGTTGTTTAAAGTTGATTCAACTTTCATAATAAAATCTGCACCAAAAGGCACTAAACCATCGATACAAATTAACGCCGTCATGCGCATTAATGCGTCTGATTCATATTCTCTTAAGGCTGCCACAAAATCTCCGATACTATCTCCGGGTAAGCCGTTTATTTGACAAAACGCCACTAATTCTACTACTAATTTTATGGCTAAATCTATAGCTTGAGCTTTTTCGTTGTTAGGGGTTAAACGATTGAGAAAGTTAAGAAAGCCTATTTTTGAGCCTACTTTGTTGGCTAATGCCGCTGCACCTAAAGCATAATCACTTTTGTCAACATTTTGATACAACCATAAAGCATTTTGATAGCCTTGAGTTTTATCATTAAACAACCATACCGCGCGATCGCCAATTTTTTGGATCATTTCTTCATCCCTTTCCCCTGTCACTTCCCGAATCATTTGTTCAAAATTTGTGGTATTTTGCCATTGCCCTGGTATTGCGAAATCGAGGGAATTTAATACCATGGTGGTAACATTATTTTTTGGCAAGTTATCGACTAATTCAAAAATTGATTTACTCATTTTTTTGTTGTTTATAGATAGTTAAGTAAGAAAAAAAATTAACTCTTTTATTATTAATGATAAACTATATTTTTTATTTTATTTTACTTTAGAAAGACTATTAAGATCAAATTTACTTAACCATTCTTTTCTTTCTTCAATGCCAAAATCATTATTACTAGATCTTATACTAACTTGATAGCGATCACCCACTAAAACAGCCGTACTATTAGAACCTTTTTGCACGGCAGGAAAACCATTAATTTTATCTGTAGAATTTTTAAAATCGTCTTTAGCACTGGGGTTACTGATAGTATCAAAAATAGCTAATATTGCTAAATCTTCTCCATTTTTCTTTAATTTTGCTTGAACAAAACCACCTTTTTCTTGAGTGAAAACTCTTTCATATTCGCCACTATTACTAGGAAAAAATTGATTAAAAGTGGCCCCTTTTACTGCGTTTTTATCAACGGCAGTATTTTTATTTCCTGCTGAAATACTTTCTTGTTGAGCCCCTTCAAAACGAGAAGGTGGTTGAGGAGTACAGGAGGATAAAAGTAATAAAGAGAATAAACAAAAGGAGATAATAAAACTAGAGATTTTTTTATTTTTCATCTTTAATTAAAGATATAGATTACAAGGTTATTTTAGCTTATTTTTTTTCATTTTCTTGTTAAGATAAGTAACTAAATTAAATTAATATTTCTATGGCGAAAAATAGACTACTCATAAAATCTTTTTGGTGGCAATGGCGAGGGGTATGGATTACAACTCCTTTAATTTCTATGGCGATTCTTATTACTCGTTATTTCGGTTTATTTCAACCCTTAGAATTATTTGCTTTTGATTTATTAGTTAAAATGCGATCGCCACAAATAAGAGATAATAGAGTAGTAATTGTGGGTATAGGAGAGGAAGATGTCGAAAAAATCGGTACAGCACTAATATCTGACGGAATTTACGCAAAATTGCTCGAAAAACTGCTAAAATTTCAACCTGTCGTCATCGGATTAGACGTTTATCGAGATGTACCTATTCCTCTCGGTACTGATGAACTAACAAAAATTTTTGAAAATAATAAAAATATTATTGGCATTGAGAAGATGATAGGGGATAACAGACAATATCGAGTCAAGGCTTCACCCATCCTCAAAGCAAAAAAACAAATAGGTTTCAATGATGTTATTTTAGATCAAGATAATAAAATTCGCCGCGCTTTGTTAGCTTTATATCGAGGAGACAATCTTCAGGTGAGTTTGGGAATGTATTTAGCTTCACTTTATTTAGAGAAAAAAAATATTAATCTTGAAATAACGGAAAAAGATAAGTATTGGAAATTTAAAAATACAGTTTTTATTCCTTTTAAAAGTAACGATGGTGGTTATAGTAATGCTGATAGTGGTGGTTATCAAATTTTACTTAATTATCGAGGCAATGTTAACCATTTTGAAACCGTTAGTTTATTCGATGTTTTAGACAATAAATTACCTAAAAATTGGGGTAAAGATAAAATTATTTTAATTGGTTTTGTAGGAGAAAGTTTCCAAGATGTTCACTTAACTCCTTATACAAATTCCCCCGATAAAAGAATGGCAGGAGTGGAAATTCATGCTAATATTGTTAGTCAAATTGTTAGTAGTGCCATTGATGATCGAGCTTCAATCAAAACATGGTCAAAAACCAATGAAAATATTTGGATTATAACTTGGACATTTATAGGAGCAATTATAACATGGATATTTAGAAGAAAAAAGCATTTTTTACCAGAAATTATTGTCTTTATTTCCAGTCAAATTATTTTAGTTATTATTGTTTATATCGCTTTTTTAATGAGTTGGTGGATACCTTTAATTCCTCCTTTTATGGGTTTAATTAGTGCAGCAGGAAGTATTACTATCTATAACGCTCGTAATGCTGGTAGAATCAGACAAACTTTTGGGCGTTATTTAAGTGCGGAAATCGTGAATACTTTACTAGAAACTCCCGAAGGAGTGAAATTAGGCGGAGAAAGACGACAGATTACTATTCTTACCTCTGATTTACGAGGTTTTACTGCGGTTAGCGAATCTTTACCCCCAGAAGAAGTGGTGAAAATCCTTAACTATTATTTGGGATTTATGGCGAATATTATCACCGAATATCAAGGCACAATTGACGAATTTATGGGAGATGGAATTTTAGTGTTATTTGGTGCACCAGTTAACCGTAAAGATGACGCAGATAGGGCGATTGCTTGTAGTTTAGCCATGCAGTTAGCCATGGAAGAAATTAACCAACAGATGAAATTATGGGGATATTCACCCTTAAAAATGGGCATTGGCATTAACACAGGAGAAGTAGTTGTGGGGAATATTGGCTCAGAAAAAAGGGCTAAATATGGTATCGTTGGTAGTGAAGTTAATCTGACTTATCGTATCGAATCTTATACAAAAGGTAGAGAGATTTTAATATCAGAAAAAACCTTAAATATTCTCAAATCAGAGGTTAATATTGCTGAGGAAAAAAGAGTTTCTCCTAAAGGAGTAAAAGAGGCTATTAATATTTATAAAATAGTGGGAATAGAAGGAAAATTTAAGTTATATTTACCTGAAAAAGAAGAAAAAATAATTAGTTTAAAAAATCATTTTCAGATTAGATATTCTCTTTTAAGTGAAAAAGATGTTACTCAAGTTTATTCTGAAGGAATTATTAAGAAAATTATAATTAAAGATATTGAAAAAGGAGCGGAAATTACCTTAAATATTGATAACTATTTATTCCCTAATCCTTTAGATAATTTGAAACTAAATTTAATAGATTTTCCTGCTTCAGAAGATATATATGGTAAAGTCGTTACTGTGGATTCTAGCAATAATTCTTTTCAACTTTATTTTACTTATTTATCTCTTTCCACAGAAAAAATTATCTTTTCTATCAACTCTTAATCCATAAAATTTTCTTCTACTATTTTAACTAGATAATCTATCCAATAATTGACTAAATTCTCATTTTGTGCTTCTACCATTACCCGCATTAAAGGTTCTGTACCTGATGGCCTTACTAACACTCTACCTTCATTTCCCATGGCTTCTTCAGCTTTGGTGATAGCATTTTGTAAGGGAGTACAATCTTGCCAATTAAGACGTTTTTCTCGATTTTCTACCCTGATATTCTTTAATACTTGAGGATACTGAATAAAGCTATCATTTACTAATGAAACTAAACAATCTCCTTGCTGTCTAACAAGAGAAGTTAATTGTAATGCAGTTTGAATACCATCTCCAGAAAAATGATGATGATGACAAAGAATATGTCCTGATTGTTCACCTCCTAGCATAGCACCCGTTTCCCACATAGCCGCTTGAACATATTGGTCACCTACTGCAGTACGCAAGAATTTACCGCCTAATTTTTTCCATGCTAATTCAAAACCTAAATTTGCCATAACGGTACTTACTAATAGATTATCAGGTAATAAGTCTCGTTCTTTTAAATATTTACCCCATAGATAAAGAATATAGTCACCGCAAATAATACGCCCTTGGGCATCTACTGCCATTACTCTGTCAGCATCACCATCGAAAGCAAATCCTAAATCTCCTTGATATTTTTGTACTGCTTCTTGTAATTTGTTTAGATGAGTTGAACCACAATTAACATTTATGCGATCGCCATCACCCCTAGGATGTAAAGCAATAACTTCTGCCCCTAAAGCCTGAAAGATAGATGGTGCAAGTTCTACAGACGCTCCCCAAGCTAAATCTAAAACAATACGCATCCCACTGAAATCTAAATTTGGAGGAAGAGAAGTTTTGAGAAAATGGGCATAATTTTGTACTAAATGATGTTGTTGAAGAATTTTTCCACACTTACCATCTTGATAATTAATATCACCATCAATATTTTTTCGTAGAGTATTTTCGATGGCGCTAGTTAACAATTTATCTAGTTTAGTACCTTCTGAACCAAAAAACTTAATGCCGTTATCTTCTGGAGGATTATGACTAGCAGAAATCATGATGCCGCCAATGGCTTCTGTGGTTTTGGTTAAGTAAGCAACACAGGGAGTAGGACATAAACCAATATTCCATACTTCTAACCCTAAAGAAGTCAAACCCGATGTAATAGCCATTGATAACATATCGCTAGAATTACGGGAATCTTGTCCTATAATAACAACACCTTGAGCGGTTTTAAACTCCTGCCAAACACTACCTGCGGCTAACCCTACCTGTAGCGCTAAATTTGGGGTTAATAATTCTCCTACCTTTCCACGAATACCATCTGTACCGAATAGTTTTTCTGGTAAGTGATCGCTTGGTTTTGGGGTATTATAATCTAAGGAGTTTTTAGTCAAAGAAAGTACCATATTTAATTCCTCACACAAAAGTATTTTGTATCAATTAAGGAAAATGCCCTTAACATTCCCAATAATTTTACATTTAAGTGGGATTATAACTTAAAAACATAAAATAAATCTAAAGGAATTAGGAATTACTCATTACTCATTACTCCTAGGGTATAAATACATTTAAAGCGTGAGGAATAACTTTGAATTTGGCTGGGGTAATAGTAGTTATTTCGCCATCGGTATTAATATTGTAAGATTTATGGGTATAAATTTCGATCTCTTTTCCTTCAATACTTCTAACCCAGTCTAATTGATGATGATGCCCTTTTGGTAAACCCCAAATTAAGGGAAAAATCTGCCACCAGTGTTTTAATTCTATACTATATAAATCTAGTCTCTGATCATCAATAGCTGCATCTTCGGCGATCGCCATACCGCCACCATAATACAGACCATTACCGATAGCAATTTGAATAGTTTTGACATGAAAAACGTCACCATCGACTTTAATAGTAGCCCGAAAACGCCTTGTAGAGCTAATAACTTGTAACGCAGTGATACCATAGGCTAAAATTCCCCAACGACGTTTCATACCACGAGATAATTTTTCGGTAATATCAACACTTAATCCCATACTAGCGACGTTAAAAAAGTATTTACCATTAACTCTTCCTAAATCAATAGACTTGAGTTTTCCTTTACCAATAACATCACAAGCCTCTTTCATGGTTAAAGGAATATTTAAAGTACGAGCGAGATCATTTGCAGTACCTAATGGTAAAATACCTAAAGGTAAATTTGTGGCTACTAAACTATCAACAATAGCGTTAAGAGTACCATCACCACCGCCAACAATGACAAAATCGATTTGATGTTGATATTCTCTAACCACTATCCCTAATTCATCGGGATGTTTGACAGGCTTAATAATTAACTCTAAATCATGACTATAAAAATATTCTACCGCTAAAGGTAAGGATTTTTCTCCTTTGCGAGAATGACGATTGATTAATAATAAAGCTCTTTTACCCATAAAAATGAATCAAGAATTAAGAATTTAAAGAAAAAAATTTAGCAATTATTAAAAGTTGACAGCAATTAAACCTAAATCTATATAATGTTTAATAATAATTTTCGTATCTTCCACCGTGGCACTAAAAGAGTAAAAATGTTTAAGACTATTATCAGGTATTTTTCCTTCTAATTCTAGTTTAAAAAACTCTACTCTTTTATTAGATAAAGTTTTATTCTTACATATTTTAACAATAACTTTTTGCTCTTTTTTTGAATAATAAATTACTTCTCCTCGAATAGAAAAATAATTTTTAGGTAAAACATCATCAATATTTTGAGGAAAATAAACCCCAGTAATTTGAAAATGTAATTGATTTGTTTCAGGTATTCGATGAGGATAAACTACCCAATTTTGTACTTGATTTAAGTCAATATGATTTTTGACAGCGCTAATGGTTTTACCTAATAAAACAGAATCAAATATCTGATTATCAGAGATGATAATAACTCCTTTTGTGAGGGTATTTTCTAATGGTTGATATTTACCTTCAACAATACCAATAGCACGATATTGCATAGGATGAGGAAGAATTCCCATAATGGGATGATCCAAGGGATAATTAGAATTAAAAGGAAATTTTTGAGGATAAATAGGACGTTTAATTAAATTCACTGTGATAATCTTTCGAGGAAAAGTTTATATTGGTATATATGATACAAATTCTCAATCTTGGCGATTTAATTCATCGCTTTTTTTAAGGATATAGCAACAACAATTAACATAAGCAAAAAAATTAGGGGAAAATCATAGGGGAAATGAATACAGCAGAATTACTAATTAAATGTTTGGAAAATGAGGGAGTGGAATATATTTTTGGCTTACCCGGGGAGGAAAATTTACACATTTTAGAGGCTTTAAAAAACTCTTCTATTCAGTTTATCACTACTCGTCATGAACAGGGTGCGGCTTTTATGGCTGATGTTTATGGGCGTTTAACAGGAAAAGCTGGAGTTTGTCTTTCTACCCTAGGACCAGGTGCTACAAATTTAATGACGGGAGTTGCCGATGCTAATTTAGATGGTGCACCTCTTGTGGCTATAACAGGACAAGTTGGCACGGATAGAATGCACATTGAATCTCATCAGTATCTCGATTTAGTGGCTATGTTTGCCCCTGTCACTAAGTGGAATAAACAAATTGTCCGCCCTGGCATTACCCCTGAAGTTGTGCGTAAGGCTTTTAAAGTGGCAGAAAAAGAAAAACCAGGGGCAGTACATATTGACTTACCAGAAAATATTGCAGCGATGTCAGTAGAGGGGAAACCTTTGCGTATTGATAATCGAGAGAAAATTTATGCTTCTTATCGTAGTGTAAATGCTGCATCTTTAGCCATCGCCAAAGCAAAAAACCCTCTGATACTGGCAGGAAATGGTACAATTCGAGCTCAGGCGGCTGACATTCTTACGGATTTTGCCACTCGTTTAAATATTCCTGTGGCGAATACTTTTATGGGTAAAGGTGCTATTCCTTATATTCATCCTCTCTCATTATGGACTGTAGGGCTACAACAAAGAGATTTTATTACTTGTGCTTTTGAGCAAACTGATTTAATTATTGCGGTAGGTTATGATTTAATTGAGTATTCCCCTAAACGTTGGAATCCTGACGGCACTACTCCTATTATTCATATTGGCACTAATTCTGCGGAAATTGATAGTAGTTATATTCCTACGGTGGAGGTAATTGGTGATATTGCTGATTCTTTAGACGAAATTCTCAAAAGATGCGATGCCAAAGGCACACAGTGTGATCGCACGGGTAAAGCAACACCTTTTGCCGTTTCCTTACGCAATGAAATTCGAGAAGATTACGAACAATATGCTCATGATGAAGGCTTCCCCGTCAAACCGCAAAAAATTGTTTATGATTTAAGGCAGGTAATGGGTAGTGAGGATATAGTAATTTCTGATGTGGGTGCGCATAAAATGTGGATGGCGAGACATTATCACTGTGAATCCCCTAATACTTGTATCATTTCCAATGGTTTTGCCGCTATGGGTATTGCCATTCCGGGGGCGTTGGCTGCTAAATTAGTTAATCCTAATAAAAAAGTAGTAGCGGTAACTGGAGATGGAGGTTTCATGATGAATTGTCAAGAATTAGAAACCGCTTTGAGAGTCAAAACCCCTTTTGTAACACTTATTTTTAATGATAACGGTTACGGTTTAATTGGATGGAAGCAAATGAATCAATTTGGCTCTACAAGCTATGTGGATTTTAGTAATCCTGATTTTGTCAAATTTGCAGAAAGCATGGGTTTAAAAGGCTATAGAGTTACTTCTGCTGATGATTTAATTCCGATCCTCAAAGAAGCACTAGAGCAAGATATTCCTAGCGTAATCGATTGCCCAGTGGATTATCGAGAAAATATCCGTTTCTCCCGTAAATCAGGAGATTTAAGTTGCACTATTTGGGAATAACAAGAATAAAAAAAGTCCCCAATTTTGGGGATTCAGGGGCAAAGTTTTTTTAATATTTTATGAGGCAGAAAATCCGTCAACTAATGCCAATTCTTTAATTTTGGGGATTTAGTAGCAAAATAAAGTAATTTTAGGGATATAAAAGCAAAGTTTTTTTTAATTTTATGAGGCAAAAAATCCGTCAATTAATACCAATTTTTTTTATCTTAATTTTATTCTCGGTTTCTATTCTTGCTATCACCTCGGAATTGAAAAAATATAGTATAGAGTCAGTATGGCTATATTTTAAAAATATTCCCCGTTGGCATAAAATAAACGCATTATTAATGACGATATTAGGATACGGATTAATGACGGGTTATGATTTACTCGGATTTATTCATATTAGACAAAAATTAGCATCCTTTAAAATTGCTTTTACTGCCTTTATTAGTTATGCGGTAGGAAATACTGTTGGTTTTACTGCTTTTTCAGGTACTGCTATTCGCTATCATTATTATGGTTTATGGGGTATCTCGAAAATAAAAATTGCAGAATTAATCGTTTTTACTCATGTAACTTTTTGGTTAGGATTATTCAGCGTTAGTGGTATTGTTTGTTTATTAGATCCTTTAACTTTACCAGCAGTTATCAAACTTCCCTTTAAATCTATTCATCCTTTAGGATTTATTTTTTTAGGATTCGTCATTCTCTATTTCATTGCTAGTGTCACCATTAAACATTCTTTAAAATTTGGTGATGATGAAATAACTTTTCCTAAACCTATCATCTCCCTAGGAAGTATTCTTGTTACAGCTTTTGATTGGGGATTAGCCGCTAGTGTACTTTATTTGTTGTTACCAATTCATACCCATTTATCTTTTATTGGTTTTTTCGGTGTTTATATTGTTGCCTTAACCGCAGGATTTATTAGTAATGTGCCGGGTGGATTAGGGGTTTTTGAAACCGTTATGTTATACTTACGTCCTGATGCTATTGCCGCCCCCGAAATGTTAGGAGGATTAATTGCTTATCGTCTGGTTTATTTTTTTGTGCCTTTAATTGTGGCTTTGATTTTAATTGTGATACAAACGTGGAAAAGTAAACATTAGACTTCTTGCAGAAGTGGAGTAATGAGTAATAAGTAATAAGTAATGAGTAATGAGTAATGAGTAATGAGTAATGAGTAATGAGTAATGAGTAATGAGTTAAGAAATTAACGTTTTCCATCCCAATTAATTTTACTTTT
>JAACUG010000088.1 GCA_009993045.1 Cyanobacteria bacterium CG_2015-22_32_23 | reverse complement strand
TTGATCAAGTTTGAGTAAGTTTCATAGAGCGGTGTTAGGTATTAAATTAAAGAATGCACAAAAAATATATCTTAATTGATTTTATTATCTTCAATTCTTTGATTAATTAATCACCTTAAATTTTATCGTGTAAAAGTAGTAAAAGTGAATTATTATCTCTCTAGTCATCAACAACAACGGGCATGGATTAATATTAATCATCAAGCCTTAGTCAATAATGTGCGAGAATTGAAAAGGTTTCTCAACCCTGAAACTAAGTTAATGGCAGTCATCAAGGCTGATGGTTATGGCCATGGTGCGGTCAAAGTTGCGCAAACTATTTTAAAATCAGGAGTTGACTCTTTAGCCATTGCTACTTTATCCGAAGGCATTGAGTTAAGGGAAGCTGGTATAAATGCACCCATTTTGATTTTAGGGGCTATTAACACCAAAAATGAAATTAAGGATATTGTAGAATATAAGTTAGAGCCTACTTTATGCACACCTCCACAGGCTTTTATTTTTGCGGAAACTTTAAGTCATCTTAACGCCACTTTACCTGTACATCTTAAATTAGATACGGGAATGTCAAGGCTTGGCACTCATTGGCACAATGCCGTAGATTTTGTTAACTATATTCAACAATTTCCTCAGTTACATTTAGTTAGTATTTATTCCCATTTAGCTACTGCTGATGATATTAATACTTCTGTGATGATGTTGCAACATTCTCGTTTTGAAGAAGCTATTTCTGCTTTAAAAACCAGTGTTATCAATCTTCCTCTTTTACATTTAGCTAATTCTGCTGGTACTTTAAGCGATCGCCATTTACATTATGATATGGTAAGAGTCGGTTTAGCTTTATATGGCATTTATCCAGCATCTCATCTGAAGGAGAAACTCAAATTACAACCTGCTTTAGAAGTTAAAGCCAGAATTACCCAAATTAAAACTTTACCTCCTGATACTGGGGTTAGTTACAGTCATACTTTTAAAAGCGATCGCCAGACAAAAATTGCAGTAGTTGGTATTGGTTATGCTGATGGAATTCCTCGGTTATTATCAAACAAAATAAAGGTAATAATTAAGGGAAGATTTGCTAATCAAATTGGTAATATTACTATGGATCAATTAATGTTAAATGTGACAGATTTCCCTGATTTAGAAGTAGGTGAAATTGTTACTTTACTAGGCAAAGATGGTAATTTAGACATTAGTGCAGATGATTGGGCAAATACTATGGGTACAATTTCATGGGAAATATTATGCGGTTTTAAAAACCGTTTACCAAGAATAAATAATATTTAAGAGGAGAAAGGAGAGAGGAGAAAGGAGAGAGGAAAAAGGAGAGAGGAGAGAGGAGACGGGGAAGAAGTTGAATAATTTATAAACTCATTATTTAAAACCTGAAACCTGAAGCCTATAAAAAAACCCACACTATTTTAATTTTTAAAGCATGGGTTTTTAATAATTATTTCTGTTTTAATTTCAGCAAAAAATTTAATTTATCTGAAACCAACAGCCGCTTGCCAAACAAACGCTAATAATAAAAAGAATAAAGGGATAATGGGTAACACATCTACTAAAGGCTTGAAAATTTCGTAAGCCTCTGGTAGTTTAGCCAACAACATAGTAGCTTCCATAGTATAAATATTTCCTTGGTAAACTGATTTTTCTAATTGGTAATTTATATTATCATTATCAGGGGCAAATCTCACAAGTTGTTACTAAATCGTAAAGTTATGTATTAATTATAATTACTTCTTTGGGATGATATTGATGCCAATTAATTATTTTTTCTAGTTGATAAGCTAATTGTAATATTGTTGCTTCATCGTTTGGTTTTCCTATTAATTGTACCCCCACTGGAATCCCTTGCTCTGTAAAGCCTGTCGGAATAGCAATAGCAGGTTGCCCTGTAGCATTAAAAGGAGGACAAGGATTAATCCACTTAATGATATGCTGTAAAGTATCTTCAAAAGATAAATCAGACCATGCACCGACTTTGATAGGGGGTTGTAAATAAGTAGGGAGTAGTAAAACGTCAAAATCATCAAAAAAAGCGACTATTTGACGAGAAATTATCTGTATTTGATGTAAAGATTGTAAATAGCCTCCTAAATCTTGCGATCGCCCATTTAACCAACGATTCATCGGGCTTAAAATTTGTTCAGGAAAAGCAGCAAGACTAACACTGGATTGCCAAATAGTGACAAAAGGTTCAACTAAAGGGGTAAAATCAGGACAAGCCTCCGAGAGACAATGCCCCATATCTTGTAAATGATGAGCAATATTTTTTACCTGTTGTTGTAAAATATCATCTCCTTCACCAGAAGGTAAAACAGAAGTAGCAAAAGCGATTCTAAGTTTTCCCGTATCTTGGGTAATGGCATCTAAGAAGCTAACGGCAGGATTAGGCAGCCAATAAGGATCACCCGTGATGTATCCTGAAATAACGTCTAACAAAGCCGCATTATCCGCTACGGTGCGACTAAGACAACCATGAGTAGCAATGCCTCCTAAATAATCCCCCACAGGGGCGTTAGAAATTCTACCCCTAGAAGGTTTTAACCCTACTAAACCACAACAAAAAGCAGGACCACGAACTGAACCACCACCATCAGAGCCAGGTGCTACAGGAATTAAACCAGCCGCCACCGCCGCCGCCGCCCCTCCACTAGAGCCTCCTGAAGTGTATTCTAAATTATAAGGATTACGAGCAGGAGGTAAACCCATAGATTCAATATAAGGTAATGAGCCTAATTCTGAGGTTGCAGTTTTGCCGAGGATGATAAATCCAGCTTGTTTAATTTTTGTTACCAAGCCACAGTCAGAAGAAGAAATTTGATCTTTAATAAAACCATTACCATAACTAATGGGCATTCCAGCCACAGGGTATAAGTCTTTAATGGCGGTAGGAATACCAAAAAACAGGGGTAAAGTAGAAGTATCAGTGGTTTTTCCTAAAATTTCTGTGTGATTTTTGGCGGTTTCCATGGCAGTCTCTAAAGCTACATAGGTAAAACTACCAAGAAAAGGATCAATTTTACTGATTCTGGCTGCGTAAAATTCGATTATTTCTACGGGGGAAATTTCTTTACGATGAATTAATGTACTTAAATCTAAAGCGGAGATAAACTTTAAGTTAGAATCGTTTTTCATGGGTATTAAAAAAAAGGCAATTATGATTGAAAAATAGCATTTTGATGTTCTAAATTAGGTTGCACTTTGATGCGAATTAAAACGCAAGTAATGTTATCATGACCATTAAATTGATTACCTAAATCGATAATTTGTGTAATACCTTCATCTAAATTGGCTTTAGAGCTAATTAACGGTAATAATGCGGTTTCCCAATGATTTTCTAATAAGTCGTTGTCAGATAATCCATCAGAACACATAACAAAAAGTGTATCTTCTTTAATATCCAAAAAATTAATATCAGGATTCACAAAAGTATTATCTCTAGGGCCTAAAGCTTGAGTTAACTGGAAAGCATCCGGCCTAGCAAAGGCAATATCTGACTCAATACCGTGTTTAATTTCGGCTTGTGCTACAGAATGATCTACCGTTAGTTGTTCTAATCCCCATTTGCGATTTACTCTGTAAATACGACTATCACCTACATGAGCGATAACGGCTTTTGTACCTTGAATTAAAGTCATAACAAGAGTAGTTCCCATTCTACCTGATCCTGTTTGTCCTTTTTCGATATTAGCCCCATAAATGACTTCATTGGCTTGAAGAATACCGTCTTTAATGGTTTCTGCTGATGGTAATTCATCTACCCAAGATTTTTGAAAGTAATTATATAAAGTTTTAACTGCCATGGCGCTGGCGACTTCTCCTGAAGCGTGACCTCCCATGCCATCACACACTACAAAAAAACCTTTGGCATTATAATAAGTACCTTGAGGACTTTCTTTCTTCTGAATATTAGTTTCAATGGCGAAACAGTCTTCATTATGGCCTCTTTTGCGTCCAATATCACTTAAACCCACTTCTGTTAGACTTAAAAGCCTCATAGGAAGTACTATTGTCGGTTGATCATCGGCTGAAGGATTGTTAATTTGGGTTGCGTCTTGAATTTCTGATTCTTCAAAATCAAATTGATTGACTAACTCGTTTAATTCATCCGCACCTGGTATGATTATCATTTCTTCTCCTTCTTTGTCTTCTTCTTGCTCTAATAAAGATTGCATTTCAATTTCTTGAGCTAACAATTGTAATTCTGAGCGTAATTGTTGAATATCGTCAATGTCTCCCGATTCAATTTGAATCATCAAATCAGTGATAAAAGACTTATAGTCATCATGGGAATCTCCTAATAAATTTGCCCATGTTTCTACTAATTGTCTTAATAAAGGTGGATCATTAGGAAAATCAAGATATATTTTATCTATAATTAATGTGCCGTCTAAGTCAACTTTTAAGTTATCTAATCTTAATAGTGTTTCGCAACAATCTATTTTCGCAAAACTTTTCCATAATTTGGCAGTTTTTTGTAAATAAGGCAAAACTTCAGCTATTTTAAAGTTATTATTCTGGAAATAATCTTCTAATTTTTGATCTTCCTTATGACTGGTAATAATTACAAATTCTTGATGGTTATTTTTATCTTCCCAACCGTCAAATAATTCTGGTACTGTGGGGCTATATTCTGTTAGAGTCAAGTAAGTAAAGGCTAAATCTGGGATTCCTGCTTCTTTTAAACTATCTCGCTCAAAACGTTCTACATGATCTAAATTTTCATCTAAAATTCCTCTTTCTGTGGGTTTTGTATCCACTACATCTAAACAAAAATAATGGCGATCGCCAACTATCAAAAAAGGAGATAAAGATATATCAGAAATAGGGGTAGTTAAAGCATATCGATGGGAAGAATTAGGGGAAAAAACAAAAGGAATTTTAGGGGATTGAGAGAGAGGACAAACAATAATACATTGATAAACTTGACCCATTAAATCACGATCTATTGTCATATGGATAATCCTAATTACTTATAAATTAATATTATATTGAGGCTAAATTCTGAAATATACGATAGAAGATCAATTTCTGATCTATAATTTATTGATACCTAAAAGTGAGAAATTAAATATAAACATAACTAAAATATTATCTTCTATTCAGGTAACTTAATAAAGTTTATAAGAGTCTATTTTTAGATCTTGATTTTATTATATTTTAAATTATGAATCAATATCAAAAATTAATTAGAAATAAAATACCTGAGATCATTAACTCAGATAGTCAAAAATGTCAAGTGAAAAAGTTATCTAATGGTGAATATAAAGAGGCTTTAAAACAGAAATTAATAGAAGAAGCCCAAGAAGTATTAACGGCAAATAAGGATAATTTAGAAGAAGAAATAGCCGATGTTTATGAGGTAATAGAGGCAATAATTAAAGCTAATAAATTAGATAAAAAAGCTATTGCTAAAGTACAAAAAGAAAAAAGAAAGTTAAAGGGAAAATTTGACCAAAAATGTTTTTTAATTTCTGTTAAATCAGAAGAAAATATTAATAATTTAACACCATTAGAGTTAAGCCTTTTACAAGAAGCAGAAAATTTTTTGGAGAAAGAAGTTTTGTTAAAAAGAGAAGTCATAGATAAGGATAGCGATATTCTTAAACAAACTTTAATGAAGATGAATAAAGTTAATTATAATTTTTTTCAATTAAAGTTATCAAAATTTTGGGGTGGATTAGATATTAGTAATTTAGGATTTTATTCCTGGCAAATAATGATAGCAAAATATTCAGGTGCGTTATCGTTTTTACAAACTCAACATCAAAGTGCTATGGCGATGTTAAGTAATAGTAAAAATAAAATAGTTAAAGAAAAATATTTATCAAAAATCATCAAAGAAAACCTATTTTGTGGTGTGGGTTTTTCTCATTTGAGAAGAAAAGGAAAACCATTATTAACAGCAATTCCCACAGAAAAAGGCTATCAATTAAAGGGTTTTATACCTTGGATTACAGGTTATGATATTTTTTCTTATTTTATTATCGGTGCAACTTTACCCGATGGACAAGAATTATACGCCATGATGCCTTTTCAAAATCAAAATACTATTGAATTTAGCCCACCGATGAAACTTTCTGCTATGAATAGTACAAATACTGTAACGGCAAATGTTAGTCAATATTTTTTACCTTCAGAAGATGTTGTCATGATAAAACCTCCTCACGCTATTGATAAAAAAGACGAGAAAAATGTTTTACATCATGGTTTTTTTGCCTTGGGATGTAGTTTGGCTGGTTTAAAAATTTTAGAAAATAATTGTCAAAAATTAAAGTTAGATAAAGTTACATATAGCTATACTCAATTAAAAGCTCAAGTAGAAAATTTACAGGCAAAAATGTTAGAAATGGTAACTTACTCCCATGATAATTTCACTCAAAAGTTAGATTTAAGAATACAAGCTATTAATTTAGCTTATCGATGTGCCATGGCCGCTATTATTACTTCTAAAGGAGAAGCTAACAAATTATCTCATGATGCTAATCTAATTTATCGAGAAGCCTTAGTTTATAGCGTTTCTGGGCAAACCATTCCCGTTTTAACTGGTGTTTTAGAAACATTTATCTGATTGTAAGCCTTTCAATTTTGGAGAAAAATCAAAAAAAGTCCTCACTCTTGGGGATTTAGGGGCGAATTTTGGAGAAAAATCACAAAAAGTCCTCACTCTTGGGGATTTAGGGGCGAATTTAGAAGAAAAATCTAAAAACAGATTTTGCCCCCAGCCCCAATTTTGGGGAGAATAATTGAAAAAAAGTCCCCATACTTGGGGATTTAGAGGCGAATTTAGGGTAAACCCCAATATTTTGCCCTTTCTTCTAACCAACCTTCTTGTTTTAATTTTCTGACAACGTCATTAACTTTATCCCGTAATTCTTGATATTGTCTGCCTTTCGGTAATGCGATCGCCAAGGGATAACCGCCGAAAACCGTAGGTAAAAGCTGATAATTAGAGTTTTCCTGCATCCATCCCGTTAATATGGTTATATCCCCCGCAAAACCTTGAATTTCCCCTGATTCTATGGAATCTAAGGCTTGTTGATAAGAAGATATTTCTTTTAGTGGTAGATTTGGTAAATTAAACTGAATTTGAGCGATGGCTCGTGAATTGCCAATTACGCCAATTTTACCATTAAAATCCCGAATATTAGCGTTTATTTGCCCTTTTTTGACTATAATTCCTGTACCATCAAGATAGTAAAAATCACTAAAATCCACAATACGTTGCCGAGATGTATTAACCGTGATGGAGGCGATGGCTAAATCTACATCTAAATCTGTTACCTTTTGGATTCTTTCTTGATTCGACAAAGGAATTAACTTAACTGCATTTTCACTGCCTAACAATTCTAAAGCTAAACGACGGGCAACATCAATTTCAAAACCTCGTAAATTACCTTGAGAATCTCGATAACCAAGAGGGCGCAAATTATCTTTGACACCAATAACTAATTCTCCTTTTTTGCTAATTTCTTCCCAAGACGCACTATAAACTTTTACGGGAATACTGATAACAAAAGCGATGATAATAAATAGTAATTTTTGAGAAATCATGGAGTTAATAGAAGTTATTAATTATTTTAAGTATTTTTGTTCTTATGCAAGATCTGAGTATAATTAAAGTTAAGGCTTATTTTGTGCGTAGTTGATAAATTAATGTTAATTGCCCTTCGGATTGATAATTTTGCTTTAGTTGATCATTTAGAGTTAGAGTGTGGAAACGGGTTAAACGTTTTGACAGGGGAAACGGGTGCAGGAAAATCCATTATTCTTGATGCCATTGACGTGGTATTGGGAGGAAAAGCTAGTGGGCGAATGATTCGCTCTGGTGCAAGAAAAGCCATTGTGGAAGCCTGTTTTCAGACTAATCCTGAGTTAGAAACTTGGTTAGAATCTCAAGAAATGGAGTCTTTTCATGATGGTACAGTGGTTTGTAGTCGTGATTTAACCATAAGTAAAGATAATTTTCGCTCTCGCTGTCGGGTTAATGGTGTTGTGGTTAATAAACAAATTATAACCCAATTGCGCGATCGCCTTTTAGAAGTTACAGCACAAAATGAAACAGGACAATTACTTTCTGTCAATAATCAACGGGATTTATTAGATGCTTATGGAGGTAAACAATTAATTCAACAACGAGACTTAGTGACTCAAGCCTTTACTATCACCCAACAGGCAGAAGAAGCCTTGGAATATCGCCGTCAATCAGAACAACAAAGGTTACAAAGAGTAGATCTTATTGAACATCAAATTAAAGAATTAAGTACAATTCATTTACAATCTCCTACAGAGTTAGAACAATTAGAGATTGAAAGCGATCGCCTTACTCATGTAGTTGAGTTACAACAATTAAGCTATCAAGCCTATCAATTATTATATCAAAGTGAATCGGAGGAAAATCAAGCAGTTACCGATATTTTGGCTAAAGCACAGTTAATCATCACAGATATGGTAAACTATGATAAAGAATTAACCTCAGTATTAGAAATTGTCCAAGAAGCGTTAAATCAAGTGGTAGAAGCTGGGCAACAAATATATAGCTATGGGGCGGGTTTAGAAGCAGATCCCGATAGATTAGAAGAGGTAGAAGAACGTGTTAGACTTTTAAAGCGAATTTGCCGTAAATATGGCCCAAAATTAGAAGATGTCATTAATTATTATGAAAGTCTGAAACAAGAATTAACACAATTAACGGATAATGGTAAATCCATCGAAGAATTAGAGCAAGAATACCAAGAAAATCAAGAAAAATTACTAAAACTATGTGCTAAATTAACCCAACTTCGACAAGTTGCGGCGGAAAAATTAGAAGCACAATTAACCCAAGAATTAAAACCCCTTGGCATGGCGAAAGTACAATTTCAGTGTCGAGTAACTCCCGTAAACCCAAATATCATGGGTTGGGATCAGGTAGAATATTATTTTAGTCCAAATCCGGGGGAAGACTTACAACCTTTAGCCATGACGGCATCAGGTGGAGAAATGAGTCGTTTTCTTTTGGCATTAAAATCTTGTTTTACTGAATCAAACATAGAGAATAAAACTTTAATTTTTGATGAAATTGATGCTGGAGTTTCAGGAAAGGTAGCTCAAGCTATTGCAGAAAAGTTACATACTCTCAGTAAACAACATCAAGTTTTATGTGTGACTCATCAACCTTTAGTTGCGGCAATGGCTGATTATCATTTTCGGGTAGAAAAACATTTGATTAAATCTCAGGAAACCCAAGAAGTAAGAACGGTGGTTAAAGTAACGCCTTTAGAACATCAAGATCATCGCCGAGATGAATTAGCAGAACTTACAGGAGGACATTGTGCTGAAGATGCCATCGCTTTCGCAGATTCTCTCTTAGAAACGGCATTAGAAAGAAAAAAAGCTTTATACAAAGGCTAAAAACTATAACTCCCATGCCTCCAGATTTTGGGGAGACAAGGGAGACAATTAACAATTAACAATTAAACCTTATTATATCTTATATCTGGTACAGCAATCAATATTTTTTCTTTAACTCAAATCTAAAAATTTCCTTAACTTAAACTACGAATAGCCTCTAATAAACCTTTTGCCTTATTTAAAGTTTCTTGATATTCTTTTTCTGGTTCGGAATCGGCTACTAATCCAGCCCCAGCTTGAACATAAACTCGGTGATTTTCTGTGCCGTCAATATTTTCCACAATCATGGTACGAATAGTTATAGCTGTATTAAGTTGTCCTTCAAAATCATAATAGCCATAAACCCCAGAATAAGGGCCTCTTCTTTCAGACTCTAATTCATTAATAATTTCCATTGCTCGAATTTTTGGAGCACCGCTAACTGTACCTGCTGGAAATGCCGCTTTTAATAAATCCCAAGCACAATAATCTGGGGATAATTCCCCAACCACATTACTGACGATGTGCATGACATGAGAATAACGTTCAATTACCATTAATTCATCAACATTGACGCTTCCTTTAACGCAAACTCTACCTAAATCATTTCTGCCTAAATCCACTAACATGACGTGTTCGGCTATTTCTTTGGGATCATTTAATAAATCTTGTGCTAAGGCTTGATCTTCTTGATAATCTTTACCTCTAGGGCGTGTTCCAGCTATAGGACGTAATGTTGCTTTAGTTTTTCCGTCATCAGTTTTTGTGGCTTTTACCATCACTTCTGGAGATGATCCGATTATTTGCCAACCATTAAAACTATAATAAGCCATGTAAGGGGACGGATTTATCAATCTTAGAGATCTATATAACTCAAATGGATTGCCATGATAACTAGCTTGTAACTTTTGAGAAATAACTACTTGAAATATGTCTCCTGCTTTAATATATTCTTTCGCTTTTTCGACATTAGCACAAAATTTTTCTTTGGTAGTATTGCTTGTATATTGACTATTTTCCGAATCTTGATTATGGTCAACAGCATTAAATTCTAAGGGTTTGGCTAAGGCTGGTAAAGGTAGTTGTAATTTAACTACTAATTTTGTAATCTTGTCACAAGCCTGTTGATAAATTTCTTCTAAAGTTAAATCTGTTTGTCTTAAATCTGCGTAGGCGATGGCCCAAATTTTCCGTTTAACTTGATCAAAAATGAGTAAATTATCTAATTGCATCCAAACGCCATCAGGTAAATCTCCTTCAAGGGGAGGATAAATTGTTACTTTTGGTTCAATCCAAGAAATTAATTCATAACCCCAATAACCAAATAAACCGCCAATACCTGCTGGTAACTCAGGTAAATTTACGGGTTTAATGGATTCTAAACAATGGTTAATGACATCAAAAGGATTACCAGTGAAATTTTTTTCTTGTCCGTGACGATCAATTTGTTTAGTTTGATTACCTCTAGCTTCTAATATCCAAACGGGATCACAACCCAAAAAGCTATATCTACCAAGATTTTCTCCTCCTTCTACGGACTCTAATAAAAAACTGTAGGGTTGATCTGCACAAACTTTATACCATGCTGAGACAGGGGTTTCTAAGTCTGCGACTAATTCACGATAAATAGGAATAAAATTTCCTTTTGAAGTTAAAGCCGAAAATTCGGGGAAATCAGGAAATATCATGATTACCAAACAAAGTAATTTAATTTAATAGACTAATTTTACCCTACAATGACCTTAAAAAAAAGTACATCATCAAAGAAAAATAATTATGGTAAATCTGTTTAACTTTTGGATAGTTTTACGTTAGATAAATGTTGACAATATTCTATATTTTAATTTAATTTAATCAATATTATTAATTCTCTTTAGCAGGGATTATGAAAAGGAAAAAATATCCATGGAATAAAGACTAAAATTAACCACATTATTTGCCACAAATTTAATTTAGGAGAAAAGTTAGAATTATCTAATAAAGTTTCAATTCTTTCTTGTAAACGATAATTAAGAAAAGGACATTCTAGGTCAAAAGTCAATTTTTTAGGTTGTTTTAAAGCAGCGTTTGTTACCTTTAATAATGCTTCTGCGATGAGTAAATAATCAACAGTTTTGGCGGCGGTATAATCTGCTCTTAATTCCCTTAAAAGTAGTAAATTATTCCATAAATTTTCGTTATTTGGTAGCCAAAATGTTAGTCTTTCTAAGTATGATAACCAAAAGAAAAAGAAAGGATCTTTGTGCATTTCATGGGCTGATTCATGGGCTATTACGGCTTCTAAATGTTCTTGAGATAGTAATTGTATTAATCCAGTACTTATTACTAATTGTGATGAATAAAAACCAACTTGAGCGGCATAAGGAAAAGAAGTTTGTAAAATTTTGATGGGTTTTCCATTAATAATTTGTAAAGGATATTTTTGGACAAGATGAGTTAATTTATAAAGATCCCAACTGATTTTAATAAGGCTAAAGATAGCAAAAATTAGAAAAGATACCGCTAAATAATAACTAAATTTACTAGCTTTTATTCCCCACATTTCACCATGATAACCCATCATTAATACAGTAATACAAGTCATAAATAAAAGTAAAGGAGGAAAGGCAAATAAAAACAAAGATAAACCCCATTTTTTTTGATAATTAATTACTTTTAATTGACTAATTAATCGAATACTATAAGCAATAAATAAAGCCGTTATAATAAAGATAAAGTGCATTTTTAATTATTTTTTTCTTCTCTATTTTTACGAATTTGAGCTAGACGATCAGCAATGTCTTGAATTTGTTGTACACTGGCAGTATCGAGACTATCAGCGAAAGAAGCAACTACATCAGGGTTACTAACTGCTAAAAAATTATTTAATTGTTCGTAGGATTTAATCGCTTGTGCTTGATCTTTGGAGATGAGAGGATACCAATAGAAAGCACGACTTTTTTTAACGTATTGTATCCAACCTTTTTTGGTTAATCGTTGTAAAACCGTCATCACAGAAGCGTAGGCTAATTCTCGCTCAGGATCTGCTAAAATTTTTTCATGAACATCTTTAGCACTAGCTGAACCTAAATCCCAAATAATTTCTAATATTTCTTGTTCTAAAAACCCTAATGATAATTTTTCTGGTCGATATTTTGGTAAAAAAGACATGAATCTTAATGAAACTAAAATTGAATTTATTATTGTGTGAGTTTCACATTGAATTTAAAAGTGAAATATCAAATTTATCTTACCATAAAAAAACTAAACATACACTATATTATTAGGTGAAAAAGTTTACACTAGAGAAAATAATTAATAACTATTTACTATTCAAGAGGCATAACTAAGTATGGGATTAAAAGCGTTATTTTTTTTAATAACTATTATAATAACTGTTTTATTTTATTTTCAAAATTTACAACCTATTACCTTAGTTTTTTTCGGTTTTAAATCTCCTATTTTGCCTTTATCACTATGGTTTATTTTGTCATTATGTGCTGGAATTTTGTCTAGTTTAATTATCCAACTTTTAGCGAATAATCCCACTACTAAACAAAAATATAATCAGTCTTTTTCCTCCGATAATCCTTATAATTATCCTCCTTCAACTCCAGAAAAACCTTTTATTAATCAACCAAAACCTGAACCTGAAAAACCTTTTATTAATCAACCAAAATCAGAACCTAAATTAGAAGAAAAACCAATTTCTCCACCGCCTATAAATGAAGTTTATGATCCAGATTTTGACTTTGATTTTGAGGAAGAATTAATTACAGAAAATAATCAAGAATTTTTAGCAGAAAATGAGTCAATAAATTTAGAAAAAGAAAAGAAAATAGAAACATCTATATCTGAAGAAATACCCCCAGAAAAACAATTTATTCCTGTATCATCAAAACCGCCATCAGAAGCTATGATAAAAACTCGTGAGGCTTCTCCTTATTCTTATAAACCAAAAGAAAAAACGAAAATTATCCCTCCTTCTGAATCATCTATAGAAATAAATAATTCTCAAATAAAAATATCAAATAATCGTAATAAAAAAGAGATTTATGATGCCCCTTATCGGGTTATTTCTCCTGCTTATGATGAAAAAGTTGATGATAATTATGACGATTTAGAAGAGGAAGAAGAAGACTGGGATTTTTAAACTAATAAATGACTTATAATTTTTCTATAACTATAAATAAAACTTCAAATTTTGTCAATAATGAATAAAATTAATCTTGTTTTTTGTTATTTTTGTTTACTGATTATTCCTCCTAGTTTAAGTTATCCTGTTTTCGCACAATCGAAAATATATAATCCAATTCCTATAGAAGAAAATCAACTCATTACAGATAAACTAACTAAAGATGATATACCAACGGGAGAAGGTGGTTTTGCCAAAGATTATTTCATTAATTTAGAAAAAGGTAATCAAATTGCTATTGATTTAATTTCTGATGATTTTGATAGTCTTGTGGTTTTAATATCAGAAAATGGTGCAACTATAGCGGAAAATGATGATGGAAGTGATAGTGAAAGTAATTCTCTTTTGTTTACTCGAATTACCGAAAGTGGTAGATATATTATCAGGGTTAAGGCTTTTGGGATTACAGAAGGGGGTAATTTCACCTTAAAAGTGAGTCGTTTACAACCCATTAAACCATAATTTTTTTTGCGATGAATAATAATTTTAAAAATATTTTTACTGAGATATTTTCTTTGGAAAAAGGAGAAGATTTTAAAGAAATATTACGTTGTAAAAATGTTGTTATAGAAAGAATTATTAGTAGTGATCAACCTGATAATATTATTTATAATCAAATTCAAGATGAATGGGTTATTTTGTTGCAAGGAAATGCAACTCTACAAGTAGCGGAAAAAATCTATGATTTAACCTCAGGAGATTATCTTTTTATAAGTGCAAATACTCCTCATCAAGTAATTAAAACTTCTAAAGATCCTTTCTGTATTTGGTTAGCTATACATATTTATGATTAATTATGTTTTAAAAGTTACTATTTATTTCATAGTATCTTCCACAAGTTTGTCATTTTTTTTGTTATTGTATTTGCTATTTTTTAATTTATCCGTATTAACTGAACCTAATAAAACTTGATTAATTTTAGTTCTAGTATTATAACTTAAATCACTTAAAGGAGAAGGTAAAAAGCTATCACCATAAGCAATAAATATTAAAATATAAATAGGGAAAAATTTTCCGAGTAAGATAGCTAATTTTCCTAATAAACCACCAAAACCATTTAAAAATTGAATGTTAAAATTACGTTTCATAAATACTATTTCAACCTCAAATTATTTTGCTAGAGTTCTACTATTTAATGTAACAAAAAATCAAGATTTTAATTGTACTTGAGAAGCATAAATTTTAAATCTATCTAAATCAGCTTGAATAGTTGATTCGACAATTTGTCCTAAAAATAAATTATCCATTAATGGTCCTAAAATACCGGGTATAGCATAGGCAATAGTTAGTTTTACAATACTACTACCATGACGATCATAAAAACGTACTGCGCCACGATTAGGAAGTCCATCCACAGACTCCCATTGAATAATTTGATTAGTTTCTAGCTTGACAATGCGAGATAACCAAGTAAATTTGAAACTACCACTAGCTAATTGCCAACGAGATAAATCAGGATCGTCTGCTAAAATGTTAACGGACTCAATCCATTTCATCCAACGAGGCATTTGTTCTAAATCAGACCATAAACTCCAAACTAAATCAATAGGAGTATCAACTTCTACTTGTACACTATGTTCTAACCACTTACTCATCACAAATATATTTTAAGATTATATTGAATTTTTTAAGATAAATTAATCATAACAACAAGCCACTCATGATGAAAGTCTCGAAGGGGGAAAATACTCTTTAACTGAGATCTTGCATCAGATCAAAAATACTTAATAAGCAAAAGTCAAAAAATCAATTTTAGTATAGTTTGAGTCAATTTTAATCCCTTTGCCCTTTGCTCCTTGCCCTTTGCCCTAACTTCACCAGTTAATTTTTAACGAGGTGCAAGATCTGAGTTTAAGATAAGATATAACAAGATCTTGTATCTGCTATAGATCAAAAAATTCGGTAAAATTGTTAATAAGTCCTTAATCTAGGATAATATACAATAACTAATTATGTATATCAAAAAAGAATTAAAATCCATAAAATTTTCTTATTTTGTCTTTGAAAAAATGGTTTTAAATCTGAATTATAAATTATTTCTCTACAGTATTTTTCCTTTGATTAATAAATAACTATGAATCCCATTGAACTAGATTTTAAGACTATTTTTCCTTATATTTTAGATGATTTTCAACAAGAAGCCATTGGCTATTTAGATCAAAATAAATCTGTTGTAGTTACAGCTCCTACAGGATCAGGTAAAACCTTAATCGGAGAATATGCTATTTATCGTGCTTTAACTCAAGGAAAAAGAGTATTTTATACAACTCCTTTAAAAGCACTTTCTAACCAAAAATTTCGAGATTTTCAGCAAAAATTTGGTCAAACTTTACTCCCTGATTCAGGAATATATGCAGAAGTCGGTTTAATTACAGGGGATGTTTTAATCAATCCTTCCGCTCCAGTGATTGTCATGACAACTGAAATATTTAGAAATATGCTTTATAGTACTCCTATCGGCGAAGTGGGTACTTCCGTAAGAGATGTACAATCTGTAATTTTAGATGAATGTCATTATATCAGTGATCCTGGCCGTGGTACTGTATGGGAAGAATCCATAATTTATTGTCCTCCTCATATTCATTTAGTGGCATTATCGGCAACCATTGGCAACCCTGAAGAATTATGTCGTTGGATAAATAATGTTCGCAAAGCGAATTTTCAACAAAATAATATTAGCGAATGTAAGTTAGTTAATTCTGATTTTCGACCTGTACCATTAAAGTTTTATTTTAGTCACAATAAAGGTTTATATTCACTCTTTAATGAAAGAAATAATAAGTTAAATCCTCAGTTAAAGAGTATTTTAGCTACTAATAAAAGAGGTAAATTTAACCCTCAAGATTGTCCTAATATTAAAACCATTGTGCAACAATTAAATAGTAGAAATATGCTTCCTGCTATTTATATTATATTTAGTCGTAGAGGATGTGATCAAGCGGTAGAATCTTTGAGTTATTTTAACTTAGTTACCCCAGAAGAAAGTAGAAAAATATTACTTTATTTACTGTATTTTCTCATGATTGAAAATTTTGAATTACAGGATAAAATAGTAGAATTTGCTAAAAAAGAGCATGAAATAGCCTATAAAAAGATTATTGCCTTTATTGCTAATTATGATCAATCGGGGGAAGAATTAGTAGATTATTTAATGGAAAAACCTCTTATTAAAGAACGTTTATTAAAATTTTTAGCTGATAATAGTGAATTAGTTAGAAGTAGTCAAATTGAACCTTTAACCAGAGGAATTGCTGCCCATCATGCTGGGATTTTACCTGCTTGGAAAGAATTAGTTGAAAGATTATTTGAATTAGGTTTAGTTAAAATTGTTTTTGCTACTGCTACCCTTGCTGCTGGAATTAATATGCCTGCGCGTACAACAGTAATTTCGGCGTTGAAAAAAAGAAGTGACGATGGACATCGCTTATTAACTCCCTCAGAATTCCTCCAAATTGCCGGTAGAGCAGGACGTAGGGGCATGGATGAGGTGGGATACGTCGTTACTGTTCAAACTCCCTTTGAAGGGGCTTTAATTGCGTCTAAACTAGCAAAAGCACTCCCTGAACCTTTACGCAGTCAATTTACTCCTAGTTACGGTATGGTTTTAAATTTACTACAAAAACATACCATCGATGAAGCCAAAGAGTTATTAGAGTTAAGTTTTGCTGAATATTTAGCACAATTACAACTTTCTCCTCAAGAAGAAGCCATCGCATCTTACACCACAGAATTAACTAAGTTAGATGTGATGTTAGCTAATTTTAATAGTAAAGAATTAGCCGATTATGAGAAATTAAAAGAAAGACGAAAACAAGAGAAAAAAATCTTGAAATTATTTCAAAAAAACTGGCTAACTCAAAGACAAAGAGCTATTACACCTTATTTAGAAAATTTACCTTCAGGGAGCATTTTAAATTTAAGTAGGGAAAATAAAAAAAATCCTTATAATATTCAAGGGGTATTTTTAGCTCATATTCCTAACGGAAATCAAAAATTTTTACTGTGTTTAGGTAAAGATAATAACTGGTATATTGCCTCTTTTAATGATGTTATAGATATTAATATTGGTGCAATACCAAGTAACATTATTGAATCAATCTATTTACCTGAAGTAACAGAAGTGAAAGTAGGAATATTATGTAATGGTAATGAAAATACTTTAGCCTTCAGTCAACTAATTAAGGAATATGAGCAAGAATATACTCCTCCTAGTGATGAAATTATCTTACAACAACAACGCATTGCGGAAGTAGAAAAAGCGATTAACGAAAATCCTTTAGATAAAGTTGATAAAATTGCACAAATACTTAAAAATAATCGTAAACGGCAATCACTAAAACAAGAGTTAAGTAAAATTCAAAGTCAATATCAGCGTTATAAGTCCAATAGTTCTTATTATTGGCAGGAATTCATGGCTTTAATCGAAATTTTGCGAGAATTTGACGCTTTAGACGGATTTACTCCCACTCTATTAGGAGAAGCATCTGCTGTTATTCGAGGAGAAAATGAACTTTGGTTAGGTTTAGCTTTAATGTCTCATCGTCTTGATTTCCTTAACCCTCATCATTTAGCTGCGGTGATTACTGCTTTGATTACTGAACCACCACGATTTGATACATGGGTAGGCTATCAACCCTCTCCAGAAGTTTTAGACGCTTTGGGATTGCAAAAAATAGAGGATATAAACTATAATCCTGAACAAGAATTATGGGAAATTCGTCGGCGATTATATCAAGCTCAAACTCGTCAAGATATTTCTATGCCTGTATGGTTAGAACGTGATATGATTGGCTTGTCCGAGGCGTGGTGTTTAGGGGCAACATGGGAACAAATTTCGGCTAATACAACTCTTGATGAAGGGGATATTGTGCGTATTCTTCGTCGCACGGTGGATGTATTAGTACAAATACCTCAAGTGACGGGAGTAGCCACTAATTTAATTAAAACGGCAAAAGAAGCCGCTATAAAAATGAAACGTTTTCCTATTTAATTCTTTTGAGAAGATGAAATTTGAGAATGTGTTGAAAGCTACTAATTTTTTCTTTATTGTCAAATCTAAGTAATGATTAAATACTTAGGTTTGATACTTAAAAATACTGGGTTTTTTTAAATTTTTGTAAATTATCAAACAGAAAATTTTACTTATCGTCTTTGTTAGTCAATGGTATCAAAATAATCTTTTGTACTCTACGAAATTTTACTTACTTTTTATGTTATTCTCTTTACGAAATCTTTAAAAAATAGAGGTTAAGATTACTAAAAAATAGGGTATTTTATAATAAAGAATCAATTTTTTTACTGATGCAATAAATCTTTTATCATTATAGTAATATTTTAACTCTAAAAAATAGCAAATCATTAAAATGTAAACATTATAGATTATTTTAAGTCGTTTAAATATAATATTTTTGTTTATAGTTAATTGTGATTTTTTTAAGTTTTATTCTATTCCAATAATGTAAATTTTCTAAAATTTGACTTTGAGAATCAATTTCAAAAAGTATCCACTCAAAAGTAAAAATTTTGATAATTTGATATATAAATCCAGCCCTTTTGGAGTATCTACATAATTATGCTTTTCTCAAACACTATGTTAGAAAATGTATCTTCTCTGTTTTCCTTTTCTAAAAATTGTTCATCTAATATTAATTTATCTGTGCATATTTCTGCCCATAGTAAAATCAAAAGAATTATTGACATTATCGGTGCTTTAGTGGGATTATTTATTACGATCTTAATTTTTATTCCCGTAGCGATCGCCATTAAAAAAAATAGTCAAGGGCCAATTTTATATAGTCAAATTCGATGCGGATTACAAGGAAAACCTTTCCGTATTTGGAAGTTTCGTTCGATGTATAACGATGCGGATCAAAAGAAACACTTAGTAGAAAACCAAGCAAAAGGGCATATATTTAAAAATAATGCAGATCCTCGCATTACGGAGGTAGGACATTTTTTACGAAAAACGAGCTTAGATGAATTTCCTCAATTTTGGAATGTATTAACAGGAGAGATGAGTTTAGTAGGCACTCGCCCTCCTACCCCAGATGAAGTGCAATGGTATAATGAACGTCATTGGTTACGATTAAGAGTTAAACCGGGTATTACAGGAGAATGGCAAGTAAATGGACGCTCTTTAGTGGATGATTTTGAAGAAGTAGTATCATTAGATCTTGATTATCAAAGAAAATGGTCTATTTGGTATGATATAAGTTTAATTATAGCGACAATAAAAGTCGTATTGCATCGAAAAGGAGCACATTAGAATTTTTTGAGAAGTTAGATAAATAGGTAAAAATTGATAATTTCTTCTTTTCAAGATCCACTGAGATCATAAATTACTATACTATTACTATATGGATAAACTTTTAAATTGAGTGATTAGGGTAATAGATAGATAGTATGACTAATTTAAGTAATGAGAAACAGAATTTTTCCTCTCTACTCAGTAATTCTCTGAAAACCATTATCCTTTTAATCATGCTATCAGGATTAATCAATTTTTTAATTCAAGAGAAAAAAAACCCTATCAAAAAAGCCAGTCAACATTTTATTTCGAGTCTCTATGGAAGCCCACCATTAGTAATGAAAGGGGGTAATCCTTATATTAGAGCATTAATGCGCACTATTAGTGCTAGTGAATCGAATTATCTTAATCCTTACCATGTTATTTATAGCGGAAAATATGTGAGTGATTTGAGTAAACATCCTGATATTTGTGTGACTATCGAAAATGGCCCCAATGAAGGAAAATGTACCACCGCATCGGGAAGATACCAATTTTTAAATACTACTTGGGCAGAAAAAGCAGCAGAATATCATCCTCATCCTTCAAAGTTTCTACTGTGGAAAGATTATAGTTTTGAGCCAGAATTTCAAGATGAAGTGTTATATAAGTGGCTCACAGATTCTCACTCATGGAATACAGATATTACTTTATTATTAGAAAAAGGGGAAATTGAACAAGTTTTAAAACTATTATCCCCAACATGGACAAGTCTAGGTTACGGTATCGAAAATAATTCCATGTCTCAATATTTACCACAAATTTATAAAAAATTACTTAAAGAAGAATTAGCCAATAAAACCTAAGTATATACATAAAATTTTAGTGGAATAGGGAGATAGGAAAAAAAGATTTTGTAGGGGTTGAACATTGCTCAACCCTTATTATGTATTAAATGTCAACGTCAACTAATGTATTTATCCTTGATAATCTTCTAAGTCGATTTTTACAGGTTTGGCATTCCAAATCTCATTACAGTACTCATTTATAGTACGATCACTAGAGAATTTAGCCATACGAGCGCTATTGAGAATTGACATTCTTGTCCATTTTTCTTGATCTTGATAGGCGATCGCCACTTGTTTCTGACACTCAATATAAGAATGATAATCAGCTAATAACATATATTGATCATCGTATAACAAAGAGTCAACAATAGGTTTAAACATTTGAGTATCACCGTGACTAAAATAACCATCAGCGATACGATCAATGACTTCTCGTAGTTCTTGGTTAGTTTCGTAGTAGTGATGGGGGTTATAACCATTAGCCTTAGTTGTCGCAACCTCTTCAGCAGTTAAACCAAACAAGAAGAAATTTTCTTCCCCAGCTTCTTCCCGAATTTCGATATTTGCACCATCTAAAGTACCGATAGTTAATGCACCATTCATGGCAAATTTCATATTACCAGTACCAGAGGCTTCTTTTCCAGCAGTGGAAATTTGTTCAGAAACATCAGCAGCAGGATAGATTTTTTGTCCTAAAGATACGTTAAAGTTAGGTAAAAACACAACTTTTAAACGTCCTCTAATGTCTGGATCTTTATTAACTACATCAGCAACACTGTTAATTAATTTGATAATCAATTTCGCCATGAAGTAGCCGGGGGCAGCTTTTCCGCCAAAAATAAAGGTGTGGGGTGCAATGTTAAGATCGGGATTGCGTTTGATACGATTATAAAGGGTGATAATATTTAAAACGTCTAAGTGTTGGCGTTTATATTCATGAATCCGTTTAACTAAGACATCAAAAATAGAGTTAACATCAACTTCAATGGCCCGTTGTTTAAAGATATAGTCGGCTAATCTCTGTTTATTTGCTTGTTTGATGTCACGCCACTGACGACAAAAATCAGCATCATCGATATATTTTTCAATTTTTTGAATTTGGCTTAAATCTTTTACCCAACCTTCTCCAATTTTAGAGGTAATAAGTTTAGCTAATTTAGGATTACTTAATACCATCCAACGACGAGGAGTTACCCCATTAGTTTTATTGTAGAATTTTTCAGGCCAAAGAAAAGCAAAAGCGTTGAGAGTTTCTTGTTTAAGTAATTTAGTATGTAAAGCAGCAACGCCATTAATGGCATGACTACCGACACAAGCTAAATTTGCCATACGAACTTTTTTGCCGTTACCTTCCCCAATAATAGACACTTGAGAGAGTAATTCTTCATTACCTGGATACCATGTACGTACATCAGAAAGAAAATGATGATTGATTTCGTAAATGATTTCTAAATGACGGGGAAGGAGTTTTTCAAATAAGCTCACATCCCAAGTTTCTAAGGCTTCAGGTAATAAGGTATGGTTAGTATAAGATAAGGTTTTTTGGGTAATATACCATGATCGATCCCAGTCTAAACCATGTTCATCGACAAATAAACGCATTAATTCTGCTACGGCAATGGCAGGATGAGTGTCATTAAGTTGAATAGCGACTCTTTCATGAAAATTGTCAAGAGTTTTGTTATTGCGTAGATGGATGCGGATTAAATCTTGTAAGGATGCACAAACAAAGAAAAATTGTTGAGCGAGTCTTAATTCTTTTCCTGCGGGGGTGTTATCGTTAGGATAAAGTACTTTAGAGATGGTTTCCGAGTTGATTTTTTCTTCTACCGCACGATCATAATTACCAGCATTGAAAGCCTCAAAATTAAATTCTTCACTAGCTTCTGCTTTCCATAATCTCAAAGGGTTAACGGTATTAGTTTTATAACCGGGTACGGGAGTATCATGGGGAATAGCTAAAACCGTGCGCTCAGGTATCCAGGAAACACGATAATGTCCTTTACTATCATAATAACCTTGAGTATAACCTCCTAACTTCACAGGTACTGCTTCATCAGGACGGGCTAATTCCCAAGGATTACCAAATCTCAACCAGTTATCAGGCATTTCTCCTTGCCAACCGTCTCGTAAAAGTTGAAAGAAAATACCAAATTCATAGCGAATACCGTAACCAATAGCAGGAATTTCTAAACTTGCTAAAGAATCAAGGAAACACGCTGCTAATCGCCCTAAACCGCCATTTCCTAGCCCTGGATCTGGTTCTTGCTCAATTAATTCCTTTAAATCTAAGCCTAATTCAGCGATAACTTTTTCTACTTCCTCATAAATATCAAGATTGACTAAGTTATTACCTAAATATCTACCCATCAAAAATTCGGCAGAAAAATAACAAACTAATTTTGTTTGCGGATTTTTTTTGTAGGTGTCAGTGGTTTTTAAGAAACGATGTAATAACCGATCTCGAATCGTATAAGCTAAAGCTACATAGTAATCGTAATTAGATGCTTGAGTTCTATCAATACCTTGAATATAAAAAAGGTTATCTAAAAAGGCTCGTTTCAAGGTTTCTGGACTCATCCCTGTGCGATCGTCTTCTACCTTAATCGTAGGGGTACAAAGTAATTCTGTGGTAGGTTGTTGGGTCATATTTATTTTCCATACTTTATATACATTTAAGGTTATACGATTTTTTCTCAATCACGCTTTTTTTTTTGTTATCAAGAGGAAATATATAGATTTAAGTTAAATTAAGATAAAGAAATGTAACCCTTAAATCAAATCATCGCAATATTGTCTCTCAATGCAGTTTAAACTTAATTACAATTCATCATTTTTTACTCCTATTATTTTGATAGCACCTTTTTTTCTTTGGGGCACAGCTATGGTAGCAATGAAAGGAGTTATTCATCAAACAACGCCGCTATTTATGGCAGGAATAAGAATTTTCCCTGCAGGAATTTTAGTGTTATTAGTAGCCATTTTTTTAGGCAAATATCAGCACATAACCCCATTGGGATGGCTATGGATAGGGTTATTTTCTCTGGTGGATGGCTTGATGTTTCAAGGGTTTCTCGGTGAAGGTTTAGTACGCACAGATGCAGGTTTAGGTTCGGTTATGATTGATTCTCAGCCTTTAGCTGTAGCGATTTTATCCCGTTGGTTATTTAAAGAAATTATTGGTTTTTGGGGATGGTTAGGATTATTTATTGGTATTATCGGGATTAGTTTAATTGGTTTACCTGATGAATTGATTTTAAATTGGTGGCAAGGTAATTTCACCCGTAATGAGTTTAGTTGGCAAGATTTATTTGATAATGGACAATGGTTGATGTTACTTGCTTCCTTTTCCATGGCTATCGGTACTGTGATGATACCTTATATCTCTCGTCATGTTGATCCTGTCGTTGCTACGGGTTGGCATTTAGTTATAGGAGGATTTGCTTTATTTATCCTTAGTTTTCGCTTTGAAACTTCTCAATGGATTAATCTCGATTTGACTGCATGGTTATCCATCGCTTATGCCACAATTTTTGGTAGTGCGATCGCCTACGGTTTATTCTTTTTCTTAGCTTCTAAGGGAAATTTAACCAGTTTAAGTGCTTTAACCTTTTTAACTCCTATATTTGCCTTAACTTTTGGAAATTTATTACTAAAAGAAACACTTTCGGATCTACAATGGCAAGGAGTGAGTTTAACTTTAGTCAGTATTTATTTAATTAATCAAAGAGAACAAATTCACAAGTTTTTTACCCAAGAAAAATTTACTTTATATGCAGATAAAATAAAAATTAAACTATTGATAAATAGAAACGAAGATTAATTATAGTTTGATCAATGAACCATTAAAATTTTCCTAAAATTAAAGTTGTCAAAAAAAAAATGCTAAATGTAATTAGTCGAATACTCGGCAAAAAATCTACCAATATAAACGCAAAAGTTGAAATTTATACATGGCAAACTTGCCCTTATTGTATCAAAGCAAAATTATTATTATGGCTTAAAGGATGCGAATATCTAGAATATAAAATAGATGGCAATGAAGAAGCTAGAAAATTGATGACAGAAAGATCGAAAGGGAAAAAAACTCTTCCGCAAATATTTATAAATAATCAACCTATTGGCGGTTGTGATGATTTATATAACTTAGAAAGGAAAAATCAACTAGATTTATTACTTAATAATAGTCAAGAATAAAAGAAGTAAAAACTCAATTTTTAATTATTAATACACCTAACTGATACTAATAATTTTTTAGTATGAATGCTGATGAAATGCTCAGATTATATGATCAAGGACAAAAAGATTTTAGTCAAGTTAATTTATCCAGAGAAGATATAATTCAAGCTAATTTAACACAAATTGACTTCACTAGAGCCGATTTGAATTGGGCAAATTTAAGCGGTAGTGACTTTAGCGGTGCAAATTTTAGTCGGGCAGATTTAACTCACACTCGCATGATTAGTGCAAAATTAATTGGTGTTAATTTAACTAATGCAGATCTCAGTTATGCTGATTTAAGTTGGGTAAATTTAAACGGTGCAAATCTTAGTAATGTAGATTTAAGTCACGGAAATCTCAGTAAATCTTCATTAGCAAACACTAATTTTAGTTATAGTAATTTACAAAACTGTAACTTAACCAGGGCTAATTTTGCTGGTGCTAATTTTACTAGAGCAGATTTAAGGGGAGCAAATTTAAGCGGAGTAATTTTAACTGGGGCAGATTTTAGCCGTGCAGATTTATCAGAAGCTAATCTTCAAGGTTGTGATTTAACAGAAGCTAATTTGAATTATGCAGATTTAAAGTTTAGTCAACTCCGTAATGCAGATATAAGTGAAGGAATTTTACAAGGAGTTAATTTAGAAAAAGCTAATCTTCGGGGCGCAAATTTCACAGGGGCAGTTTTACATAATACTAATACCAGTCAAGTCAAACTATCAGAATTAAATATTAAATCATCCCATAAAAATAAGATTACTTTTGTGGGAGCAGATCTTAGAATGGCAAACTTACAAGATACGAACCTAAAAAACTGTATTTTTTGTTACGCTTTATTAGCAAAAATTAATTTGGTGGAAAGTTGTTTACATCGTGTTACCATGATTGATGGTTCTTTATTCTCCGCCGATTTAAAAGGTGCAAATTTACGCAACAGCGCTTTAAATGGTGTTAATCTCAGGAGTACTATTATGCCTGATGGTTCAATTCATCCTTGACAAAAATTAGTCATGATGGTGGGCATTGCCCACCCGACAGTTTATTTAGAAGCAGCTAATTCACGCTCTTTAGTTGCTTTGATAACTTCATCAGCTACATTTTTAGGACAAGGTGCGTAATGATCAAATTCCATAGAGAATTGACCACGTCCAGAAGTCATCGTTCTTAAATCACCAATATAACCAAACATTTCACTTAAAGGTGCTTCGGCTTTGATTCTTACTCCCATAGGATTAGTACTTTGAGATTTAATCATGCCACGACGACGGTTAAGATCTCCGATCACATCACCCATGTGATCTTCAGGAGTGAATACGTCTATATTCATAATCGGTTCTAATAATTGAGGACCGGCTTTAGGAATTGATTGACGATAACCTGCTCTTGCGGCAATTTCAAAGGCGATGGCACTTGAATCCACTGCGTGGAAAGCACCGTCAGTTAAGGTAACTTTCAAGTCAACACAAGGGAAACCAGCTAACACACCTTTAACAATACTAGCTTGGAAACCTTTTTGTACTGCTGGCCAAAATTCTCTGGGTACATTACCACCAGTAACTTTAGACTCAAACTGGAAGCCCGTACCCGGTTCTCCCGGTTGTATAGTATAGTCGATACGTCCGAATTGACCAGATCCACCAGATTGTTTTTTGTGAGTGTAACTATCATTAATTACTTTTGTGATAGATTCACGGTAAGCTACTTGAGGTTGACCGACTTCAACTTCTACCCCATGAGTACGTCTGAGGATGTCCACTTTAATATCAAGGTGTAACTCACCCATACCTTTAATGATAGTTTCGCCACTTTCTTGATCTGTTTCAACGTAGAAAGAAGGATCTTCTTGTACCATTTTACTAAGAGCAAGACCCATTTTCTCATTACCACCTTTATTTTTAGGTTTGATAGCAATGGAAATAACGGGATCTGGAAATACCATCGGTTCAAGGGTAGCTGGTTCATTGGGATCACATAGAGTATGACCAGTTTGCACGTTTTTCATACCCACGATAGCGACAATATCTCCTGCCTGTGCGGAATCTATTTCAATGCGATCATTGGCGTGCATTTCCACTAAACGACCAATACGATCAGTTTTGCCCGTAGCGGTATTAAGAATTGTCATGCCTTTATTGAGAGTTCCCGAATAAATACGGGTGAAAGTTAAAGCACCATAGCGATCATCCATGATTTTGAAAGCTAAAGCGCGTAAAGGTTTTTCGGGATCAACAATGGCAAAAGTCCCAGTTTCATTACCTTCTAAGTCAACTTCAGGCTGAGGGTTAACTTCTGTCGGATCAGGTAAATAGTCAATGACACCATCTAAAACTAATTGTACTCCTTTGTTTTTGAAGGAAGAACCACAATAAGTAGGAAAGAAAACTAGATCACGAGTACCTTTACGAATACAACGTTTAACATCTTCAATGGCAATTTCTTCGCCTTCGAGATATTTTTCCATTAAGTCATTATCTTGCTCAACGGCAGTTTCAATCAACTGTTCACGATATAGTTCTACATCATCTTTCATATCTTCAGGAACTTCTTCGATAGTGTAAGCAAAAGGATCTCCTGAATCATCCCAAATCCACGCTTTACGAGTAAGAAGATCTACCACACCTTTAAATTCAGTTTCCACGCCGATGGGTAATACCATGACTAAAGGAGTTGCTACTAAAATGTCTTTAACTTGTTTCACGACACGATAAAAATCAGCACCAGTACGATCTAATTTATTAACATAAATAATACGAGCTACTTTAGAATCATTCGCATAACGCCAGTTAGTTTCGGATTGAGGTTCAACCCCACCAGATCCGCAAAATACACCAATACCGCCATCAAGTACTTTTAAAGAGCGATATACTTCGATAGTAAAGTCAACGTGTCCGGGAGTATCGATAATATTAAATTGATAATCTTTCCAAAAACAGCTTGTAGCGGCGGATTGGATTGTGATACCTCTTTCTTGTTCTTGCTCCATGAAGTCAGTTGTAGCTGCCCCATCATGTACTTCACCAATTTTGTGGATTTTACCTGTTAATTTAAGGATTCTTTCTGTAGTTGTGGTTTTACCTGCATCAACGTGAGCAAAAATGCCTATATTTCTATATTTACTGAGATCTTTTGCCATAATAAGTTTTTCTATATTAGTTAAACGAGTCAGAATCCGTCGGATTTTCTCTTAAGAGTGATTCTGAAGGGAGTTAAGTGTAGTTTTGATTTAAACAACACCGATTTTAGAATTTATCATATTTCTAGGCACGAAAATTCTTTTGAAAGACATTTATTTTTATCTCTCACTTAATTATCATAAATGATTGTAACAAAATGTGAAAGAGGTAATTTAACCATGAACAACCAATGTCTCAAATTACGTTATTATTTGAGAATGTTCAAGAAAAATAGATGAAAGCATTTGAAGTTAGAGCAAATCTGAAAAAAAGATCTTAAAAATAATTAAAGTTAAATCATTATCAATGAATATTTTGACTGAAAAAACTTTTCATATTATTCAATTTTAGGTTAAAAATAAAAAAATTATCATTAAGTACACAAGAACATAACATGAAATCAGGTGTTTATTTTATCGGTGCAGGACCAGGAGATCCAGATTTATTAACAGTTAAAGCCTATAAAATTTTACAACAAGCTGATGTTATTTTATATGCAGATTCTTTAGTGCCAAAACAAATTTTAAAAGATGTTAAACCTAACGCCCAATTAATTGCTACGGGTAATCAAACCTTAGAAAAAATCGTGCCTTTAATGATTGAAAAAGTTAAGGAGGGTTTAACGGTGGTAAGACTTCAGTCGGGAGATTTATGCCTTTATAGTGCCATTTATGAGCAAATGAGACAATTAGCAGAGGCAAATATTCCTTTTGAATTGATACCCGGTATTAGTGCTTATCAGGCTGCCGCCGCCAAAATTAGTAGTGAATTAACTATCCCTGATTTAGTGCAAACTATCATTTTAACGAGAGTCAGTGGTAGTGCATCCCCCGTCCCAGAAAAGGAAGAATTGAGGGGTTTAGCAGCTCATCAGGCTAGTCTGTGTTTATATTTAGCAGCTCGTCATGTACGCAAAGCTCAAGAGGATTTATTAGAACATTATCCTCCTGATACTCCTGTGGCTATATGTTATCGGATTGGTTGGGAAGATGAAAAAATTATCATTGTACCTTTAACAGATATGGCGATCGCCACAGAAGATAATCACTTAATTAGAACAACTATGTATATTATTAGTCCAGTATTAAGAAAACTCTCAGATTATGAATTTCGCTCTCGATTATATCACCCTGAGCATTCTCATTTATTTCGTCCAAAATGAAATGATTAAGTATTTATTTTATAATTTACCCTCATTAACTTGTTAAGTTTTAATAGATTTCAGGTTTCAGATTTCATGAAAATGATTGAAGTAAAAATTAGTATTAAGGTTGATAATTTTCATTGTAAGAGAGTAAAAAATGTTTTGATGGAGATTATTAATTGTCAATTCTCCATTAATCATGAATAATTAGTTATGGATCTATAGATAAAATTTATTTGACATGAGTTTAGAATACCCTGATGATTTAAGATACCTTGATTCTCACGAATATGTCCGTTTAGACGGTGAAATTGCTACTATCGGTATTAGTGCCTTTGCCATAGAAGAATTAGGAGATGTTGTTTTTCTCGAATTACCAGAATTAGGCGATGCCATTGGTGTTGAAGATAATATTGGTACAATTGAATCAGTTAAAGCGGTTTCGGAAATTTATGCTCCCGTTTCTGGTACAGTAATTGACCGTAATGAGATGTTAATTGAATCTCCTGAAATGATAGCAGATGATCCTTATGGTGAAGGATGGCTAATTAAAGTTAGATTAGATAATCCCGACGATGAGTTAGAAGATACATTTTCCGCCGCTGAGTATAAATCTTTAGTTGAACCTGAAGAAGAGTAAAACAATCAATAATTAACAATTAAATTATTTTTTGATTAGGTTCAAGGAAACGGGTAGAGAATATTTCTGATGTGTAATTTAACTACATAATTTTTTGTTATGAAATTTATTATCTCCGTTGAGTTTTAATCAATGTATAAAAATTGAAAAATACAACGGAGATTTTTTGTGATCTTTAAAAACTACTCTGTAGCAGTGGGGATGAGTTCTTCCTCACCAGTGGTGTCGTTAGTTTCTACCGTAGAAACATCATCACTAGAAATATTTTCGATGATTACTTCTTCCTCAGCAGAAATACCTTCTAATTCAGCAGGATCTACTTTCGCAGCTTCTGTTTCACCAGCTAATAATTTTTCTCTAAATTTTATAGCCATTTCTTCAGCCTTTTCAAAAACTAAATCACGGTTTTTGAGCATATCACCCGGTTCTGGTTCTAATTGCTTAGTAGATAGAGAAATACGTCCTCTTTCTGCATCTAAGTCAATAATCATCACTTTTAATTCATCATTAACATTAAAGACACTATGAGGAGTATCAATATGATCATGAGAAATTTCCGAAATATGTAATAAACCACTAACGCCGCCAATATCAATGAAAGCACCATAGGGTTTGATACCGCGCACTGAACCGATGACCACTTGGCTCACTTCTAAACCGTTCATCTTACGTTCAACTAAAGCACGACGATGACTTAACACAAGACGATTACGTTCTTCATCAACTTCTAAAAACTTGAGGGGTAAATCTTGCCCAACTAAATCTTCTTTAGTATCTTTAGCACTAATATGAGAACCGGGGATAAAACCTCTTAAACCTTCCACTCTTACTAATGCACCACCTCGATTAGTAGCAAATACATTAGAGTAAACGGTGGCATCTTCTTCTTGTAATTGGCGAACTCTTTGCCAAGCGCGCATATATTCTATACGACGAATAGAGAGAGTTAATTGACCATCTTCATTTTCATCGGTAAGAATAAAAAATTCTCTAGTTTCGTTAGGTTGTAATACTTCTTTAGGATCATCAACTCTATTGATCGAAAGCTCTTGAACAGGAATATAAGCTGCGGTTTTAGCTCCTATATCGATTAGCGCACCTCTTTGCTCCATACTAAACACAGTTCCAGCAACGATGTCACCCGGACTGAAATGATAATCATACTGATCTAAAAGAGCAGCAAAATCTTCATGAGTAAAGCCAATATTATTGTTTAGAGTCTGTGTCTGAGTGACCATAGGCATTTCTTCTATTTTCTTTAATTTATTTGTTATGACGATAATTTTGAATCCCTCCTCAGAAACTTAGGTTTATTCAAGTTTACTGATTAGATAGACATAGGTATTAATATAAAATTTACTATTTCTATCATTGATAAGTTTTCATAGTTACTAATTTTTGGAAAAATTTTTCTTTTGATTAGCTCCGTATGCCTCATACATACATGGTGAACTAGACACCACCCGATCTAATTTTTTACTTTTTACAGTTAATCTTTTCGATCAGTTGAATTTTGACTTGTTTCCTTTTAGGAAAAATTGATTGACTAATGATAGACAATTATCTACTCTAACATTAAAAAGGAGCAAAATTTTAAAAAACTTGTATTTTAAAGCTAAAACCTCATACCTCATATCCAATACCTCAATAATATTTTGCTTTGAGTAACCTCAGTTAATTATCGTCTTCAATGTTTTTTTGTTTATTTTGTAATTCTTTCAAGGTTTCTACAAAATCTTCTATATTAGTAAATTGACCATAAACAGAAGCAAATCGAACATAAGCAACTTCTGAAAGATGACTTAAATGACTTAAAACCAATTCTCCGATGTATTGAGTCGTTATTTCTCTTGGGGATTTTTCTTCAATGTTAGATTCAATATTTTCTACTAAAGATTCTATTATTTTTGCTTCTATCTCTGTTTTTTCACAAGCGCGAACTATTCCCCTGATTACTTTTGAGCGATCAAATGATTCTGTACTGCCATCTTTTTTGATTACGGTAATGGGTACAAATTCAATTCTTTCATAAGTGGTAAAACGATGATGACAGTTTAAACATTCTCTTCTGCGCCTAATACTCTGTCCTTTCTCGGTGTTACGAGACTCTAACACTTTAGTATTTTCGTAATTACAAGAAGGACATAACATAATTTTTATTAGTATTTAGACATAATTAATAAGAGATTTTCTGATGAAAAAATAACCATAGAAGGATTAAGTAAAACTCTATAGGTTTCAGAATGAAATAACTTTAGAAACCTCTTTTCATAAAAAAAGCCTCTTTCTGTACTATCTTAACTAAATTGATGACTTAATGAAGATAGGTGAAAAAGACTTTTAATATTTTTATTATTTAAGGCGTAAAAAAAATAAGTTTCACTGCCTTAATCTGAAATATCTATTTTTGAATTTTTGGAGGTTCACGAAATGCCACAGCGAAAAACAATACTGTAATCATCATCGCTAACACAAGAATATAAGCAACACTTTCCATTTTTTTCCTCTATTATTATTTTGTTAATTTTATTGAAAAGGGAATAGAAAGAAAATTGATTTCCTTCCATTCCTTGTCGGAAAATTAATTATGCAGACTCTGCACGACGAGTGGATTTATCTCCAACTTTTTGGAATAATCCCCATTCTACTTGTTCTGGATCTAAATCTGGGTCAACCCCTGCGAATACATCACGGAAGAGAGTACGCGCACCATGCCAAATATGACCAAAGAAGAATAGTAATGCAAAACAAGCATGACCAAAGGTAAACCATCCACGAGTACTGGTACGGAATACACCATCAGAATTGAGGGTTTCAGTATCAAAGGCAAAAGGTTCACCTAATTGTGCTTTGCGCGCATAACGTTTAACATCGAGAGGATCTGTAAAGGTTTTACCATCTAAATCTCCTCCAAAGAAAGTAACTGTAATACCAGTTTGTTCAACACTTAAAGCTGATTCAGCACGACGGAAAGGAATGTCTCCACGGACAACACCATCAGCATCGGTTAAAACAATCGGGAAAGTTTCAAAGAAGTTAGGAAGACGACGTAAATTTAATACACGACCTTCTTTATCCTTAAACTCAGGATGTCCTAACCAACCTTGAGCGATGCCGTCACCTTTATTCATCGCACCAGTACGGAATAAACCACCTTTAGCAGGGCTATTACCAACATAATCATAAAAAGCTAATTTTTCAGGAACTGCTTCCCATGCTTCTTCTACAGTAGCACCACTAGCAATACTAGATTGTACTCGGCGCTGAATTTCTTGTTGATAGTAACCTTGATCCCATTGATAACGGGTTGGTCCAAATAATTCTACTGGAGTAGTTGCGTTACCATACCACATTGTTCCTGCTACGATGAACGCTGCAAAAAACACGGCGGCAATACTACTAGAAAGTACAGTTTCAATGTTCCCCATACGAAGGGCTTTATAAAGTCTTTCGGGAGGACGAACACTTAAATGGAATAAACCTGCAATAATACCAACGATACCTGCTGCGATATGGTGAGCTACTACACCGCCGGGGTTAAAGGGATTAAAACCAGCAGGTCCCCATTCTGGTGCTACAGGCTGAACGTGGCCCGTTAAACCATAAGGATCTGATACCCACATTCCAGGTCCCCATAATCCAGTTAAATGGAATGCACCGAAACCAAAACAGAGTAAACCAGATAAGAATAAATGAATACCAAACATTTTAGGTAAATCTAAGGCAGGTTCACCAGTACGAGAATCGGTAAATAGTTCTAAATCCCAGAATACCCAGTGCCATACAGCCGCTAAGAAAAGTAATCCAGAAAGAACGATGTGTGCGATCGCTACACCTTCAAAAGACCAAAAGCCGGGATCAATACCTGTTTCGCCCGTAATACTCCAACCACCCCAAGATCCTGTTACGCCTAAACGTGCCATGAAGGGAAGAACAAACATCCCTTGTCTCCACATAGGATTTAAAACAGCATCACTAGGATCAAAAACGGCTAATTCGTATAAAGCCATTGATCCAGCCCAACCTGCCACTAATGCAGTGTGCATTAAATGTACTGAAATTAAACGACCCGGATCGTTAATTACTACTGTGTGTACTCTATACCAAGGTAGCCCCATTGACTACGCTCCTCCTAATTAATGTGATTTTTACTAAACGTGGGAATAGATCTAGTTTACAATAACCTTTCAGGGTTTTTGCTTCTCAAAATTGTTTTTTGATAGAATATCCCTATGATCTTAATTTTATGTTAAAAATTCTATCTTTTCTTAGAACTTATGGCAAGATATTTTTTTTGATTGACCATTAAAATTTCAAAATTGAGAATGATTAACATGGAAAATTTGCTGAGTATAAGTCGGATAAAGGTAAAAGGTCTTAAATCCCTAAGTATAAATACTGATTTAGGGCGTGTCATCAATTAAATCTATAAGTCTTGTATGGATAAGAGTTTCAGTCTTTTATCTTTGACAATTTAAAATAGGCGAAAATATTGATAATCTAAAGTTTTGATAGCTAGATGATGACAAGCCCTAGAATTATTAAAAATTAAATGAAGTACAAAATTTGGATATTAAATAAGGTTAAACAGTTAAAATGGCATTAAATAAATAGCCAACGGTAATAATTCCCAAAGTAGTTAAACCGATAAAAATACTTAACAGTTTCGGACGTAAAACTTTCTTCAAAATAATCATTTGTGGTAGAGAAAGGGCCGTAACTGCCATAGTAAATGCTAAAACTGTACCCATAGGCATTCCTTTATCCACCAACGCCGAGGCAATGGGTAAAACTCCAGCAATATTAGTATAAAGAGGTACACCAACTAAAACCGCTACTAATACTGAAAATGGGTTATCTTTTCCTATATATTGAGTGATAAAATCCGTAGGCACATAACCATGAATTGCTGCTCCTAAAGCGATACCAATTACTACATATAACCAAACAGATTTTAAAATTTCATAGGATTGAAACCAACCAATTTTCATTCTTTCTTCCCATGAGATAAATTCATTTTCTATCACTTCATTATTCTCATTTTGAGGGGCTTGTTTTCTTAATTCCCAAATAAAAGGTTCAACCCATTTTTCTAGTTTTAAAACCCCTAAAATATAACCAGCTATTACAGCTAAAGTTATGCCAAAAATAACGTAAATTAAAGTAACTTTTAAACCAAATAAAGCTAATAATAAAAACACGGCAACGGCATCTACCATAGGAGCAGAAATCAGGTAAGAAAAGGTTATTCCTAAAGGTACTCCACCTTTTAAAAAGCCTATAAATAAAGGTACAGCAGAGCATGAACAAAAAGGGGTTATGGCCCCTAACATCGCCGCTAAAATATTACCTGTTAATTTTCTTTTTCCTTCTAAAAAAGCTCTTACTTTTTCTGGTGCTAATAAACTTTGAAATGTGCCAACAATAAAGCTAATTACTACTAATAAAGTTAGTACTTTTGGTACATCATAAAAAAAGAAATGTAAACTTGAACCGAGAGGAGATTCGATATTTACACCAAATAATTTAGTCACTATTTGAGTAGAAAGCCAATCAAAAGGGTAAAATAAATCAAACATAATTTTAGGGTTTTTTATTAATAGTTAAAGTGCTTTAATTATTATTAGTAAATTAAGGAATTAAAAAAAATTAACGATAAATTACTTCTAATATGTAAGTTGTGTTTTAACCACAACCTACGGTAGAATTTATTTTTGTAATAAAGGCTGAATTTGCTCTGAAGTAAGCACTTTACCCGTGCTAACAATTTTTCCGTTAATGGCTAAGGCTGGAGTTGACATAATGCCTCTGGTGGCTATTTCAATGGTGTCGGTGATATGATTAATTTCGGCAGTTAAGTTTAGATTTTTAACGGCTTCTTTGGCATTTGCTTCTAATTGTTGACATTTTTTACAGCCTGTGCCTAAAATTTCTAATGTTAAAGTTGACATGGTTTTTTCTCCTTGTGAAAGTAATATTTTTTTTGTATGATAAAGTTACATACTAACTTATTCAGTCAAGCAAGTATGGGCAAAATCCGCTAACGGACAATTGGGTTTATGCTGTAAACCTAAAGTATTAAATTCCCTTTGATATTTTTCCTCTGTCCAATGTTCTTGCATTGCTAAGGTAATTAAAGTAAATACAGATGCTCTTAATCCAGAAGCACAACGAGTATAAATAGGTTGAGAAGATTCTTTAACCGCCGTAATAAAGCTATTGAGGGTTTGTTGATTCAAGGTTTGCATAGATACAGGAATACTAACATAATCAAAGCCTAAATTTTTCATGGTGGCTTCATCTAGTTTATTACCTTCAGCTAACGGGCATAAGTCAATTAAGGTTTTATAGCCTTTTTCCTGAATTTCGGTTAGGGTTTCTACATCGGTAATTGAGCCTACGGCAAGGTTTTCAGTGATATTTTTAAACATGATGACAGTAGTTTTGATCGATAATTATTTAACTACTTTCAGTATAAACTCTATACTAGGGTATAATGTCAAGGGTTATTTTTTAATATTATCTAATCTCATCTAAGTTTAGTTATTACCGTTTCTATTAGTTTTCAATTAAAGTGTTAAAATTTTATTGAATAATTTTACAGTTTGTTTTTATTACATCTATAAAAAATAATTTAAAGTCGATAAAAGTTCTTAAAAATTAATTGAATAAAACAGATAACTTTATCCTAAGAATTAAATGACTTTCCTCGACATATTAGACTTCTTGCAGAAGTGGAGTAACGAGTAATAGGTAATGAGTAATGAGTTAAGAAATTAACGTTTTCCATCCTAAAATAGATTTTACTTTTTATTTTGCAAGAGGTATATTTAAAATTGAATTACTATTTTAGTTGATAGATTAGATTATAGTTTTGAAGAAAAATTATCACAATAATTATAAAAGATAATTAATAATTGCTTCCGCTACGCCATCATTTTCCACGTCATTAGTAACGGCTGAAGTCATTGCTTTAACTTCTTCAGGTGCGTTACCCATGGCAACACTAAAACCTGCATATTTTAACATAGAATAATCATTAAAATTATCTCCTATGGTCATTATTTCTTCTGCTTTAAAACCAAGTATTTTTTCTACCAAATATTTAACAGATGTACCTTTATTAACATTTGCTTGAGTAGCTTCTAAATAAATAGGATTTGATTGAGTTAAATATAATTCATGATCTTGATAACGATTTTTTAAATCATTTAACATTTGTAAGATTAATTCAGGAGAAGGATTTGAAGCTAAAATTTTAGTAGGATTATTCTGTAAAAGAATAGTTAAATCTTCCACAATATTAACATCAATTCCCGATCTTTTTATATAAAAATCGGTTTTTTCTGTGATCCTTTCAACATATAATTGATCATCAAAATAAAAATGAATTTCAATATCATCATTAATATTTTGTTTAGTTTTTAAATAAGTAAATAATTCTTGAGCTTGTTTTTTATGAACAGGATTATGTAACAATATTTCTCCATTTTCAGGATTTTGAATCCATGCACCATTATAAGCAATAATTGGTAAATTAGCCTTAATATCATGATAAAAACGTAATGCAGAACGATACATTCGCCCTGTGGCTAATCCAATTTTTATTCCCCTATTTTGTACTTCTTGAATGGCTTTTTTTACTTGATCATTAACTTGATTTGATTCCCCTGAAATTGTACCATCAATATCTAAAATTAATACTTTAATATTCTTCATAATTTAATAATTTTTATTTTTATAAAACAAAGGTTCAGAAATTATTAATAATTTAACATTAAATCAGGGAAATAAATTTATTTTTCTTCCTTTATTATTCGATTACGCCCTTGATTTTTCGCTTTATATAATGCCTTATCCGCCTTTGAGATTAAATCCTTAGAGGTTTTTTTACCATCAGGAATTAAGCAAGAAACACCCATACTTAAAGTAACATAAGGATTCACTGTAGATTTTTCATGGGGAATTGAGAAAGATGAAATAGTACTTTGAATTAAATCAGCTACCATCAAACCACCTTCAATTTTAGTATTGGGTAAAATCACAACAAATTCTTCCCCTCCATAACGGGCGACTAAATCTGATGGGCGCTTAATAATCATCGCAATACCTTGAGCAACTCTATAAATACAATCATCTCCTTTTTGATGACCATAAAAATCATTGTAGAGTTTAAAATAGTCAATATCAATCATAATCAAAGTAATGGGATTTTGTTGTTGTAAATGTTTTTTCCATTCTTTCTCTAAATAATCATTAAAACATCGACGATTAGCTACTTGAGTTAATCCATCTAAATTAGCCATTAATTGTAACTGGCGATTACCTTCTTGAAGCTGAATCTCAAATTTTTTACTTGGAGTAATATCTCTAATGGTGAGGGCGAAACCATCCTCTAGTTTTACCGCTACAAATTGAAGCCAAGAAGTTTCTCCTAATGGATGATAAAAATCAGTTTGCAAAGACTCTCCACTTTCTACCACCTTAACAAAATCATCAAAAAAATCAATATTTATCTGTGCAATTAAATTTTTAAATCCCAGTTTTCCGATAATAAGCTAAGACGCACTTGTATAGTATATAATTACAATAATACAAATAAATTTGTTAATCTTAATCATGCCTATTAAAAATTTCTTATCACCTGAAG
>JAACUG010000016.1 GCA_009993045.1 Cyanobacteria bacterium CG_2015-22_32_23 | reverse complement strand
AAAAGGCGGACGTAAGTCGGTTTTGGGGCATGAGCCTGTGAAGTTAGAAGCTAACACTGTAATCTTCGATTCAGTGTGAGTAGTTCACCCAAAAAAGAAATGAAAAATATTGAAATGCACTTGGAACGCAATCCATACTTACTAAAATGGGATATTTTTATTCGATTTTCTTAGCAAATAATTTCTATCTTAGAAATCACCTAATCTTAAAGCCTTATTTTTTTCATTCAAATATTTTAAGTTTGCTAACAATTTCTGATTAATAGTTGTTTAGTACGACTGTTCTAAGTTAAATTAGTACTAATGATAATCAACTTTTAATTAATGGGAATTTCATGATGGAAAATAGTGAACATTTGACCCCTGTACAAAAACAATTGTATGATTGGTTAGTACAATATATTGATACTAATAAACATTCTCCTTCTATTCGGGAAATGATGAAGGCTATGAATTTGCGATCGCCAGCACCGATTCAAAGTCGTTTAGAAAGAATGCGTAGTAAAGGTTATCTGGAATGGACTGAAGGACAAGCGCGTACTTTAAAAATTCTAAAAAATAAAAATCAAGGATTATCTATTACAGGTAAGGTAATAACAGGGGGAATCATTGAAGATTTGAGTAACGAACCAGAAAAAATTGACTTTAACCCGATATTTAATCAATATAACTGTTTTGCTTTAAAAGTAACAGGAAATACCATGATTAGTGAACATATAGCAGAAGGTGATTATCTGATTATGCGTATGGTATCTAATTTTCAACAAGTAAAAGATAAAGAAATTGTCATGACAAACATAGAAGGTTATGGTACAACCTTAAGAAGAGTTTATTTGACTAATAATGAAATTACCCTGAAATCTTTTAATCCTGATGATGAGCCTATGATTAGTTTAATCGATCAGGTAGAAATTCAAGGTGTTTTAACCAGTGTCTGTCGTCTTTTTTAATTAACAATTAGCTATCATTTGACAGTTGATCATTGATTTATTTGAGGAGTTGAATATGAAAGTTTGGTTGGTCAGTTTTTTATTATTATTTATCTTGACTCAATTTGTTCTTTGGGTTAAAAATTTCTTTGTACCTTTACCTTTATATATTTTTGGTGGTGCTTTTTTAGCCATTATCTCCAATTATGATCAAGGAATTAGTACATTTATTGATCATTTTCTCTCGGCATCAGGAAAAAAAAATAATGACTAATGAATTACCACAAATACAAATATATACTGATGGTTCTTGTTTAAATAATCCAGGTCCTGGAGGTTATGGTGTTGTCTTGTTATGGGATAACTACCGCAAAGAATTATCAGGCGGTTTTAAACGCACTACCAATAATCGGATGGAAATTTTTGCTGTAATTCAAGGTTTAAAAGCCTTAAAAAAACCTAGCAAAGTTACTATTTATACTGATTCCCAATATGTAGTTAATGCTGTTACTAAAGGTTGGGCAAAAAAATGGCAAAAAAATAATTGGCAACGCAATGCCAAGGAAAAAGCCAAAAATCCTGATCTTTGGCAAGAATTATTACAGTTGTGTAGTCAACATCAAGTTAATTTTGTCTGGGTAAGAGGACATTCTGGCAATGTGGAAAATGAATGCTGCGATCGCCTTGCATTTACCGCAGCACAAGGAGAATATCTACCAGAAGATGTAAATTATGATTCTTAAAATTGATCAATAATGACAAATTAGAAGGGAAATGGAAATAGTATTTCTTCTCTCTTCTTACTAATTTATTTAATGATGAAATCTGATGCCTAAAAACAGATCGTACATAAAACTCCAAAAGTTTTTACCTTTTAATAAATCTAAAGATTGATCACATTCTTTAGCATCTAATAAAGGTTTGGTAGCATAATAAGCTGGTTGATATTGATACCAAGGAATAGAAGGCCATAAATGATGTATTAAATGATAATTTTGCCCTAAAATGAGAAAATTCAAAATTTTACTCGGATAAACTCTAGCATTTTTCCAGCGATCGCGATCTTTAAAAGGACGATGAGGTAAATAATCAAAAAATAAACCTAAAGCAATTCCTACCACTAAAGCAGGTACAAACCAAAAATTCATGACATAACCGATAAAATCGTAATAAATACCTAAAAATACAACAGTAAAAAGAAATAAGCGACTTAAAAACCATTCTAAAAGCTCATTGTTACGCCATAACTTTCTTTTAAAGAAAAAAATTTCATGATAGAAAAATCTAGCGGCAATTAACCATAAAGGGCCACCTGTAGAGACAAAATGATCAGGATCATTTTCGGGATCATTCACATGGGCATGATGTTGCAAGTGTACTCTAGTAAATACAGGAAAGGCAAAACCTAGCATTAATGCACTGCCATGACCGAGTATAGAATTAATAATAGGATTCTTGTGACCGCTATTATGAGAAGCATCATGGATGACTGTACCCGACATATGTAAGGCTAACACATTGGCGGTAAAACAGATCCAACTGGTCCAACCCCACAAAAAATAACCGCAAGTAGAAATAGTGATTAATGAAATAGCGGTAATAAACATTAATACATTAGGATTAAATCCTCCATGTGCTTTAAGATATTCTCGTGGCACGGATTTCAGTACTGGTGAAACCGACTGCATTGCTATTTTCTGCTCCTTCCTTCAAATAAATTATTTCCTTGTGGTAGTTTACAATATTTTGCTCTTAAGGTAAAGTTTTGTAAATATTGAGATTCAGTTTTGATCATATCTTAAAATTATCAATTTACTTCTTTTTCTAGTGCTTTTTGGGCAATTTTAGTAACATAAACGGTAACGGCTACCGTCGCAATTAAACCAATTATATTTAAGATTAATTTTAGAGTATCTGTATCTCCACCACTAACCGCCGCCGCAGTTTTCGGTAATGATCCTAAATAAACATACATAACTGTACCGGGTAACATACCAAGCCAAGAAGCAAACACAAAATCCCTTAAAGAAACTTGAGTTACCCCAAAAGCATAATTTAAAAACACGAAAGGAAAAAGAGGTGAAAGACGAGTTAAACCAACTATTTTCCATCCTTGTTGTGCTACAGCTTTATCCATAGCTTTAAAATTAGGTTGAGTATCGATTTGTTTTTCTACCCATGTACGCAAAAAATAACGTCCAATCAAAAAAGAGACAGTAGCCCCCATAACAGATCCTATGGATACGAAAATTGTACCTTTTATCACTCCAAAAATTAACCCTGCACCTAATGTTAACGCAGATCCGGGTATTAAAAAGATTGTGGCAATGATATAGATAATTATAAAAGCGATCGCACCCCATGAACCTAGTTCTAAAATCCAATTATTTGCGTTATTTAATCCATCACTAAGATATTGAAATAAACCCCATTGATAACTTATAACTACCATTAAAGGCACTCCTAATATCGTTAACCAAAATTTGCCTTTGTTCATGTGAGAACCTTGTTTTACGATAGTTTTGTTTTACCATCAATATTTTAACCTGTATGCTCCGAAACAAAAATACGGCGTAAATTACTCTGACGGTAAAGATTACGATAAAAATTAGAAGTAAGGGTGACATTTTCTTGATAAAAACCATGACATTGAGGGCGTAAACAGGGCATATTAGACCATAGTTGGGCATCTTGAGGCGATCTGGCCCAATTTTACACGCCATGATAAATCGTCAATACTATCTTTCTCTTGTAAGAAATTTTCGATTATTAAATTATCGAATTCATATACACTTTATCATCAAGAAAAAGAGCCTTGATAGACTCTTGATGTTTTTCTTTTTTTTTCATACCCCCAAGGGAATTCGAATCCCTGTCGCCTCCGTGAAAGGGAGGTGTCCTAGGCCTCTAGACGATGGGGGCTTAGGTTGTTGTGATGTCGTGGAGTTTAGTTTCTCTCGTTCAACGCACATTTAATAATATAACTAATATTTTTATGTTTGTCAACTTATTTTTATTTTTTTCTGGAATAATATCTTCAAGTACAAAAAAACACAGACAATAATTGCTGTGCTTGATTATTTATTTAGAATTTATCTGGGGAAAAACTTTAATAGGCTAAGGTTTCTAGGGTTGATCTCAAATACTGTTTTACTTGATCATCTATATCTGTTTCTAGGGTATTTTCTTCTTGCCAACGTTGAAAACCATAGCTTTTGGCGATCGCCTGTTTTAGACTGTTCCAGATTTCTTGATCTTGACCGAGGTTAGTCGAAATAGTTGATATAGCCATAAATATTTGTGTTTTGGTGAGTGTGATTTAATTGCTGATATAAATTAAGATAACTTAATTATGACTGATACTATTGTAACTAAGATAACATAGTGATAAATTTAGGTTTATTTTTGAGTAAAAGAATCAATTTTAGCGAAATTAGCCTCAGAAATAGTGATAATAGAGTTTAAGTCGTCTTTTTGAACTAATGAGCGTCTAATTTGTCCAAGATACAGAGGAAAAGTAACGCCTTCTTGATGTAATTGAGCTCTTGCCCTAATGGTAAGTTTATCATCACCATTGGATGCTGTTCTACCATAGGAGAATAAATTAATGGAGGCTTGTTGTAAAGTAGCTTCTAATTGTGAGGGTGTTATATCTAAGGGTACAGCAATAACCGCCTGATTTGTGCCTGTATCATAAACTAAATTAAATCTAACGGCGTTGGGGATGTCGGCACGACTAAATAAACCGAAACTGAGGGCAAATAAACCTACGGTTAATACTCCCATAAATCCCGTCGCACCAATCAAACGAAAACGGAAACCCCATTGAAAAATAAAGCCAAAAATCGCCAGAAGAAAAAAAGCAAGAGTAGTATATATTGACCACCAAGTATAACTCGCAAAATCTAAAGATAATTCCATTTTTCAACAACGTAATATAAGTATTGTAATTTTACCTTAAGAAGGTGATGGAGGAAAAAATGCCCGTAATAAATAATGAGAAAATAAAAAATTATTAATCAATATTTTTATGAAAACAGGAAAAATTAAAACTATATTATTAAATGACTGATTAAACTTTTTTATCGCCAAATAGATAAGTCTAATGATTAATGAAAAAAATCATCAACCATTGACTATTTATTTTTAATAGTGAAATTTAAAGAAATTTAATGGCGCGTAAACCATAAAATAAAGTTAAGGCAATAGCGGAAAATGTAACAATAATTCCTAAATAAGCAATGATACTAGACATACTCAATACTCCTAATAAAAATTTACAATATCGTATTTTACTATATTTAGTGTCTTCTCTTTCTTGTTTAATGAAATTGAAGGCCATAGCAATCTTTAAATCATTAGGGAATAATAAATGTAAAACCTGAAAGCTGACTACTTAAAGCTGATAGTTAAAACCTCCTATAGTCCGATTGCTATATTTAAGACTAATAATATTATTAAATAAAAAATACAGGTGATTTAATTACGAATAAATAAGTAGGGTATTCCCCCCTAAATAATAATAACTAAAACTTTATAATAAGTTAGATATACAAAGTATATAATTAATCTAAATCATTTGTTAAAAATAATCTATTTAATAAAGTTATTAACCTAAAAATTGTAAAATAAAGAGAATTAAGTTAATGATAATTAAAATTTAATAATTGATAAAAAATTACTATATACCTAAAATATAAGTTCATAATTTAGACTTTTTTACTTATTAATTATATAGAAGAAAATGCAACCAACAAATCCGCAAGAATTTACAGAAAAAGCATGGGAGGCTATTGTCAAAACTCCTGATATTGCTAAACAAAATCAACATCAACAAATCGAAAGCGAACATCTGTTAAAATCTCTTTTAGAACAAGAAGGATTAGCTGTTAATATCTTTAATAAAGCTAATGTAGCGTTGCCTCGTTTACGAGATAAAGTTGATGAATTTATTAATAGTCAACCGAAGATAAAAAATATCAGTGAATCTGTGTATTTAGGGAAAAGTTTAGATACTCTTTTAGATAGAGCTGATAACTATAAAAAACAGTTTGAAGATGATTTTATTTCCATTGAACATATTATCTTAGGTTATGCACAAGATGATCGTTTTGGCAAAAAATTATTACATGAATTTAACTTAGATGAAAACAAATTAAAAACTATTATTAAAGATATTAGAGGAAGTCAAAAAGTGAGTGATCAAAATCCCGAAGGTAAATACGAATCTTTAACGAAATATGGACGAGATTTAACAGAATTAGCAAGGTTAGGTAAACTAGATCCTGTCATCGGTAGAGATGATGAAGTCCGCCGTACTATTCAAATCCTTTCCCGTCGTACAAAAAACAACCCTGTCTTAATTGGTGAACCCGGAGTGGGTAAAACTGCTATTGTGGAAGGGTTAGCCCAACGTATTATTAATCGTGACGTACCAGAGTCATTACTCGATCGCACTCTTATTGCCTTAGATATGGGATCATTAATTGCTGGTGCAAAATATCGAGGAGAATTTGAAGAAAGACTCAAAGCTGTATTGAAGGAAGTCACAGAATCTCAAGGGAATATTGTTCTTTTTATCGATGAAATACATACAGTTGTGGGGGCTGGGGCTACTCAAGGAGCGATGGACGCAGGAAACCTCTTAAAACCTATGTTAGCACGGGGAGAATTGCGTTGTATTGGAGCAACTACCCTTGATGAATACCGCAAGTATATTGAAAAAGATGCAGCCTTAGAGAGACGTTTTCAGTCCGTTTTCGTGGGTGAACCTAATGTAATTGATACTATCTCAATTTTGCGCGGTTTAAAAGAGCGTTATGAAGTCCATCACGGGGTGAAAATTGCTGATACTGCTTTGGTGGCTGCCGCTATGCTTTCTAATCGTTATATTACTGATCGATTTTTACCTGATAAAGCCATTGATTTAGTGGATGAATCTGCGGCTAAATTGAAGATGGAAATAACTTCAAAACCTGAAGAATTAGACGAGGTTGATCGTAAAATTTTACAGTTAGAAATGGAGCGTTTATCTCTAAAAAAAGAGGAAGATCAAGCATCTGTTGAAAGACGAGAAAAATTAGAGCAAGAATTAGCTAATTTAAAAGAGCAACAATCTTCTTTTAATGCTCAATGGCAAGGAGAAAAAGAAGCTATAGATCAAATTCGTAGTTTACGGGAATCTTTAGAAAAAATTAACGTTGAAGTGCAACAAGCCGAGCGAGATTATGACTATAATAAAGCGGCGGAATTAAAATACGGAAAATTAACCGATATTCAACGACAAATTAAAGAAAAAGAGAGATTATTAGCAGAAAAACAAACCAGTGGAAAATCACTTTTAAGAGAAGAAGTTGAAGAGTCGGATATTGCCGAAATCATCTCAAAATGGAGTGGTATTCCTATTAGTAAATTAGTAGAATCTGAGAAAGTCAAACTTTTACACCTTGAAGATCAACTTCATGACCAAGTAATCGGGCAAAATGAGGCAGTTATCGCCGTTTCTGACGCAATTCAGCGTTCTCGTGCTGGTTTAGCCGATCCTAATCGCCCTACCGCTAGTTTTATCTTTCTAGGACCGACAGGGGTAGGTAAAACCGAACTGGCTAAAGCCTTAGCTGGTATTCTCTTTGACACTGAAGATGCGATTGTCCGCATAGATATGTCAGAATACATGGAAAAACATACGGTTTCTCGTTTAATGGGAGCACCTCCTGGATATGTTGGCTATGAAGAAGGAGGACAACTCACCGAAGCCATACGCCGTCGTCCTTATTCTGTGGTATTATTTGATGAGATCGAAAAAGCTCATCCTGATGTATTTAACGTCATGTTGCAGATTTTGGACGATGGCCGCTTAACGGATTCTCAAGGGCGTACCGTTGATTTTACTAATACTATCATCATCATGACCAGTAACATCGGTTCGCAGTATATCCTTGATTTAGCGGGGGATAACTCGAAATATGATGAGATGCGCAGTCGAGTGATGGATGCCATGCGCGGTAGTTTTCGCCCTGAATTTTTAAATCGTATCGATGAAATAATCATCTTCCATAGCCTTGAAAAATCAGAATTGAGAAATATCGTCAAAATTCAAGTTAAACGCTTAGAATCACGGTTAAATGAGCAGAAAATGACCTTAAAAATGTCCGATCCAGCCCTCGATTTTCTCGCAGAAATTGGCTATGATCCAGTATATGGTGCAAGACCTTTGAAACGTGCTATACAACGCTACTTAGAAACGGCGATCGCCAAAGCAATTTTAAAAGGCGAATTTAAGGAAGGAGACACAATTTTTGTGGATGTCGAAGACGAAAGATTAAGCCTCAAAAAAATATAACTGTAGGGTGGGCAATGCCCACCTTTTTTAATTATAATGCCGATCAAATTTATTAATTACATTTTATCTGAATTTTAACGACCTTCATAAATATCTTTTCTGTGTCCAATTTCATGTATTGTGATGATTTTATTACTAATCTCAAAAGTATAAATTACTCTATAGTCACCTATTCTTATTTTGTAAAAACCCGATAAATTTCCAGTCAATGGTAAAGGTATTGTTTTTTCAAAATTTTCTTCAAACCACTGCAATTTTTTTATTATTCTTTGTTGAATACTTGGATTTATTTTTGTTAGTTGATCGATAGCTTTTTGCTTTAATTCCAGAGAATAACACATATAGTAAATTTTACAATTTATTTTAGATTATTTAATTGCTTTATTACTTCTGTTAAAGGAATACCTTTTTCTCCTTTCTCAGTGTTTTCTTGAGATTTAATCAGTCTTTTTTTTACTTCCTGTTTCAAATTAAGATCAAAATCAGGATCATCTAAATATTCTATTAAAGTTTGTTCGATCGTTTCTTTAACAGTGTCTTGAATTAAACTTTTAAAATCATTAATACTCAAATCTTTAATTTGCATAAGAATAATTATGATAACGGCTAATTAGTTAGATTTAATTATACTCTAAATCTAATCTCAAAATTTTGCTTTGAAGCATTATTAGTGGCGGTATGACAAAAATTCCCAATATTTCAGGCAAAATGTGCGTTAAGGCATTAGCAAAAATTGGTTATTATCAAAAACGTCAAGAAGCAACCAACTTACTTCTCGAAAGACTCTGGCGATCGCTTTCACAAACTTTCAATGAAGATATAAATAAGTCGAATTTAAAAGCTACTGTTGACAGAATAATATCAAAAAACAATAAAGGTGTTGTCGTTAATCAAAGTAAAATTAATAGGTTTAATTTTTGTCCTAATTCTCACTCTAAAATAGAAGAAAATGAGGATGTAATTAGTGATGATAAAATTTTAATTGACTCAGCACAAAAGAAGATTAAAAGAGATACAATTCCTCGTTTAATGAGGTTAGGATTAAATGTTGAACAAATAGCCGAAGCGTTAGATTTACCGATTCAAGAAGTGAGAAAAATTATGTCTTAAATTATAATGAGGTGGTGAGGTGTGATCAACTAAACCTAAAGTCAGATTATAATTTATTTAGTTAAGCCTTATTTATAGATCAGATTATGCGTTATCAAGTTAATTTGCAAAAAACAGAAGAAGGCTATCATGTTTGGTGTTCCGATTTGCCCGGTTGTACTTCCCAAGGAGAGACAAGAGAAGAAGCCATTGAAAATATCCAAGATGCTATCGCTGTTTATTTAGAAGTAAAGGCAGAATTAAATGAGGGTATTGAATCTATTTACTTAGAGGTTGAGCCAAACTATGCCTAATCTTCCGGGTATCAATCATTTAAGAGCAATTAAAGCCTTTGAAAAAATCGGTTTTAGAATTATTCGTCAAGGAAAACATATCACCATGACGGATGGAGAACATATTATTACAATTCCGAGAGCAAATCCTATTAATGCTTATACAATGGCGACAATCATCAAAGGTTCTGGTTTAACTATTACACAATTTAAACAACTTTTATAGTCTTAGATGATGATTAGATAGTGAGGTGAGATCGAACTATTTGATAAAATTACAACTAAATAAACTAATATGAGACAAGTTTTTTTATATCGAGATTATATCGAGATGAAGATGGCTATTGGATGGCAGAATGTCCTAGTTTAAAAGGTTGCGTTTCTCAAGGGGCTTTTAACAGTTAACAAAAAGTTACTTAAATCTTCTTAAACTTGCTCATTTATTAAGCTATACTCTAGTAATGAGTAAATTATCTATTTCTGAAG
>JAACUG010000130.1 GCA_009993045.1 Cyanobacteria bacterium CG_2015-22_32_23 | reverse complement strand
GTCCATCCCATGAAGAGTGGGAACTTGACTCATTGATCAAGTTTGAGTAAGTTTCATAGAGCGGATGAGGAAGGAGTAAATATGGCAAAAAAAATTATCGGTGAAATAAGAGCGAATTTAAGATAGATAGACTTCTTTTGTCTTTGTTATTTTCCTCTATTCTTAGGGGGAAAAAACTAACCTCTATGAAATTTTTTCAGGGGAATAGTTTAAGAAAATAACTAAATTTTTGATCAATTCAGAAATACCTTGAATAATTAATAATATAGGACTAATAATAATTAAAGTTTTGATAGGATAACGAGGTAAACCACCATCATCAGGAGAAATTTCGAGGATTTGCCAAGAATTAAAAACATATTGCCAAGAAAAATAGATAATTACACCACAAAAAGGAATTAAGAAAAATAAAACACCAATTATATTGATTAAGGCTTTTCTTTTCGTTGGTAAATCTTTGTAAAAAATGTCCACTCTCACATGATTATCTTTTTTCAGAGTATAAGCAGCGCCTAAGAAAAAAATTAAGTCAAAAATATACCATTGCAATTCGATTAAACTGTTAGATGTCAAATTTTCGCCGATAATCTTACCTAAATATCTACCAATGACATTCCATACACCAATACCAATCATAACTAAAACTAACCAATAAACAATTTTACCGTACCATTCTGTAATTAAATCGATAATTTGGGCAATTTTGATGGCAATATTCATTAACAATTAATAATTTATTTGAGTGATAATCTAAAAATGTTTCTACAGCAATTTTAAATCATTTGTGAATAATTAAAGATTAAAAAATAAATGTGTAAATCTTACTATATTTTAAAAGTGAAAACTAAGGACTAAAATAGTATCATCTCATAACCTTTATGTTATTACTTATTTTAAGAAAATCTGAGTATATCATAACAATGTTTTAATAATAAATATGCCTCATGATTTGAGTTATATTGTTTGATTTGTTGGTTAATTTTGATAGTCTTAAAAGGGATAATTTCTACCACACTATTACTATAAGCTACTGCTTCTAAATCGGCTATAAATTCTGGAGTCCAATGATTAATTTTAACGGGAAATTTTGCATTTTTGATAATTATTTGTCTGGCAATTCCATTTAAAATTCCTGTTTCTAAGGCAGGAGTAAACCAAATACCTTCTTTGTATCCCCATAAATTACCTGTACTTGTTTCTAACCAATTATGATCAAAATTAGTTAAAATACCTTCATCATAATCTTGTTTTTTTGCTTGGTTTAATGCTAAATATGAAGCTAAATAATTTCCTGTTTTATGTAATGGTAATGATCTCATTATTTGAGGATCAATAATCACTAAACCTTTAATACCTTCTGTTTGTTTTTTTGCTAAATTATCAGGTAATTGTCGCCCAATTATTAACTCTTTTCCATCGGGAAAAATGGTAATTCTTAATACTGAAAAATACTGTAATAAATGTTCTAATTCCTCTTCTATTTGATTCCAAGAAGGCATAATCCAATTAAATTCAGATATACTTAGTTTTAGGCGATCGCAGTGATTTTGCCAATTAGTTAAAGGATGATATAAAGATTTTTGATAAACTCTTAAAGTGGTAAAAACCGTTGCACCATATAACCAAGTAGAATCATTAATATCTAATGAAATATAGTTATTTTCTTTGAATTCGCCATTATAATAGAACATTAAATTATAACAATTAAATTCTATTTATATAAACTTTCTTTAGCAGAATAAGCAACACCAAGAGATATTATACGAGAAAATTGACTAGCTGAATCGGATTGAGAACTAATTTGAAAATCTTGATGAGAATCAGCAACTAAAGAAGAGAAAAAACCGACTAAAACATAAATAATTAGACAGTTACATAAAAATCTAAATTTAGGGTTAATTTGCTTAAACATAACGAAGAACACCGACAAATATTGAGATAACCAAGGTTTATATTATTTTAGACCAAAAATCAACTTAAAAAGTTTCCAAAAATACTAATAATATTTTAGTTAATAACTCAGACGATGAATTTTTACTGATTTGGTTTGACCTAATTATACTAGAGGAAACCAATCTTCGTCTAATAATTGATCTAAATTGTAAGGACATTCAGAAGGAAAAGTATCAATACCTGATTTTGCCTTGACATATTTACGAGCTTGTGTATAAATAAAAGGTATATTTTCTGCTAAATAATGATAAAAATTAGTAGTCATGCGTTGATTAATTTGTCCTCGAAAACTAATTACTTCTGATTGCCAATGACGATAATTTGTTTCTCGTTCATCTTCCCAATATTGAATTAATAATAAATGTCGAATAATTTGCTCTAATAGGCTTTGTAAAGCTAATTTATCTCTCCGTGACAAACTTTCTAACTCCTCAATTAAATTTTCTAAATCTAGTTGATTAAACTTTTTTTCTTTTAATAATTTGATTGTTTCTTCTAACCATAAATGATCATCGATTTCATATAATTTTTTTAATTTTTCAGCAGTATTTACTATCATAATTAATTTAGTTCATAATAGGATTATTTTATCTAAAATTTAAACAAACGTTCGATTATACCTGAGGAAACCAATCTTCATCTAATAATTGATCTAAATTGTAAGGACATTCAGAAGGAAAAGTATCAATACCTGATTTATCGATAACATATTTACGAGAATAATGATAAATTAAAGCTAAATTTTCTGCTAAATAATGATAAAAATTAGTAGTCATACGTCGATTAATTTGTCCTCGAAAACTTGTAACTTCAGAACGCCAATGACGATAATTTGTTTCTCGTTCATTTTTCCAATATTGGATTAATAATAAATGTCGAATAATTTGCTCTAATAGGCTTTGTAAAGCTAATTTATCTCTCCGTGACAAACTTTCTAACTCCTCAATTAAATTTTCTAAATCTAGTTGATTAAACTTTTTTTCTTTTAATAATTTGATTGTTTCT
>JAACUG010000015.1 GCA_009993045.1 Cyanobacteria bacterium CG_2015-22_32_23 | reverse complement strand
AATAGATAATTTACTCATTACTAGAGTATAGCTTAATAAATGAGCAAGTTTAAGAAGATTTAAGTAACTTTTTGTTAACTGTTAAAAGCCCCCAACTTTGGGGGAGTCAATTTTAATCCCTTTGTCTTACCTCCACCAGTTAATTTTTAACGAGGTGTAAAATCTGACTTTAAACCCACTGATAATTAATTAACGGGGCGACTATCGGGAATGTGTTGAGAAGGATTTAAAATCACTTCTGTTTCTTCTCCAGAGATAGGTAAGTCAAAATTTGGCCCTTTTCTGATGATACGACTGCCGAAGAATAAGGCAGAAAAAAAGAGTAAGGTATAGATAGACAGAAAAATAGACAGGGATGTTAAGACATTACTAGCGGGAAGGTTAGAAACAGCGTCTGCTGTGCGAATTTGTCCGTAAACAGTCCAAGGTTGTCGCCCGACACACCGCACTATCCAACCAGATTCTACGGCTAAATAGCCTAATGGTGCACTCCAAATCCATGATAAAAGAAGTAGTTTTTGTTGACTAATATTTTCGGGAGACAATTTACCTCTTAACCATTGAATCACTGTCACCATCACCACACCAACTAAGACGAAAGCAATACCACTCATTAAACGAAAAGCATAGTAGATCAAACCTACCATTTTAGGGCGATTTTCAGGGGCAAATTCTTTTAAGCCTAAAACTGGGGCACTTAAACGAGGTTTAAATTCTAAAATGTAACCTAAAGCGTTAGGAATTTTGATTTCCCAATTATTAGTTTCTCCTTTTTCGTTAGGGGAGGCGAGTAAACTCCAATCTCCTGTTTCTCCTGCTGGTATGGTTTCCCATTGCGCTTCCATTGCCGCTAATTTTGTTGGTTGATAGTGATACACTTGTTCAGCACTTAAATGCCCTACAAATATTTGTAAAGGAGTAATGGCGATGGCTAAAATTAAGACAATTTTCAAGGATTTTGAGAAAAATTCAGGATTACGTTTATTAATGAGATACCATGCACTAATACCACCGATAACGAATAAAGAAGTTTCCAAAGTTGCTAAAAACATATGAGAAACACTCTTAATCATGAAAGGATTTCCCATAGCAGCAAAATAATTACTAACGACGAATTTACCTTCAACAAATTCCCCTCCTGCGGGGGTTTGCATCCAAGAATTAGCAATGAGAATCCAGAAAGTAGAAAGATTTGCACCCAATGCCACTAAAATTGTTGCTATATAGTGAATTACAGGAGGTACTCTTCCCCAACCAAATAACATAATACCTAAAAATCCAGCTTCTAGCATAAATGCCATGGTTGCTTCAAAACCGAGGATACTTCCAAAAAAATCCCCTACGGATTCAGAAAAAGGTGCCCAATTTGTGCCAAATTGAAACGCCATAGGAGATCCTGACGCTACACCGATACCGAAATTAAGTACATAAAGTTTTGCCCAAAATCTTGCATGATAGTAATAGTCTGGATTTTTGGTTTTTAGCCACAAGCCTTCTACGATAACTAAATATATTGCCATACCAGTGGTTAATACTGGCCATAACATATGAAAAATAGCAGTAAAAGCAAACTGCATCCGAGAAAGAATTAAAGTATCTGAAAGAAAATCCATAAATTGCTACAGTTATTATTAATTGCCTTTTTATTGTAGTCACTATTTTGGTTTGACGAATCGTCTTTCTTTATTTTGTCAAACTTTCAAAACTTTCTCTCACTTTTTTGTCTATTTCTTGACTTATTTGAAAACTAATGTATTCTATGATCTTGATATATTTGTAAGTCAAACCAAAAAGTTGTACCTACTCCTACTTCGCTAGTTAAGTGAATTTGGCTATTATGTTTATCGGCAATATTTTTGACAATGGATAAACCTAAACCTGTACCTTCTAAAGTATGTACTCTATTTTCTACTCGGAAAAAACGCTCAAATATAGCCTCTTGGTCTTCTGGTGCAATACCTATTCCTGTATCAGTAATTTCTACTCTTACATGAGAATATTCTGAAGGATTTTCAGGGTTGTTTTGTACTGCATAAGCCTTAATGGTAACGCTACCTTCATCTAAAGTAAATTTAAGAGCGTTGCCAACTAAATTAGTAAATACTTGTAAAAGTAAGTCATAATGTCCCCAAATTGGTGGTAATGAAGGCTCAATATTTTGGATTAATTTAATGTTTTTGTCTTTAGCATTTAGTTGATATGTTCTTAAAGTTTGTTCGATAGGTTGCGCTAAATCTAAAGGAGAAAATTGATAACTTCTCGAAGATTCTAAACGAGATAAATCTAAGACATCATTAACTAATCTGGTAAGTCGATCTGTTTCGTTATTTGCTGTTTGTAAAAACTCTAATTTTTCTGCTTCCGTTAAATCTTCTCCGTATTCAAAAAGGGTTTCAATAAAAGATTTAATATTGAATAAAGGTGTTCTTAATTCATGAGAAACATTACTAATAAATTGACTTTTAGCTTCATTTAATTCTGCTTCTTTCGTTATATCTTGTACAGTCATCACAATTCCTTTGATGTTTTCTCTATTTTGATCAAAGACTTGAGTTAACAAGATTCTAAAAGTATGAGGATTAGAAGAGTTTAAATTAATAGTAAACTCTCCTCTAGTGGGTAAAATATTATTATGATCTTTTTCTACTTGTTGATCTTCTCCTTGAGAAATATTTTTCAAAGGTTGTTGCAGTTGTTGAGTAACTTCTAAGGGTAAATATTCTAATAAATTTTCACCGATAATATGAGTTTCTTCCCATTCAAACATTCTTCTAGCTGCTGGATTTACTAAGATTAATTTTAGCTGTGAATCTAGTAAAATAGCGCCATCGGCAATAGTGGAAACAAGGGTTTCTAATTTAGCTTTTTCGGCGGTTAATTCTTCAATATTTTGTTCTTCATATTTCTCTAAAATTTCAGCCATATCATTAAAACTTAAAATCAATTCTCCTAACTCTCCTCCTAAAGGTAAATCGATTCTTTGTTTAAAATTTCCTGTGGCAATATTTTTCACTCCTAACAATAATTCTTTGATGGGTTGAGTTATGGTTAAAGCGTTAAAGACTCCCCCTAGAATCACCATGGCCCAAATAGAGATAAAAACCGCAATGGTAACGTCTCTAGTTAAGTTAGATGAAGCCACCACCGTGGGATTAGGATTAATGCCTATGGCTAACACTCCTAAATATTGATTCTCGGAAAATAAAGGCACAAATACATCGGTAACAATACCATCAGGAGTTAAATGTTGTCTAACTACGGGAGTTTTAACATGGGTTTGATAATCTTCAGGTAACTCTAATTTTCTTTGAATGGTAAGAGAATTTTTGACTTCGTCTTGAGAAAAGGGAATCCCGAAAAAAATATGTCCTTCTTCGTTAGCATAAATAATATATCTTACACTAGATGTACTATTAAAAAATCTTCCCGAAAATTGTGCCACTTCTGTTAATTTATCTTCCCCAATCAACGGTGCAACATTACTGGCTAATAGTAATCCTAAATCTCTACCAAAACGAGTATCGTTCATTTGAGCATCTTTTTGAATGGAATTGACTGCCCAAAATGTTAAACTACTCATTACTAATGATACCACTAGGGTGGCGATCGCCATTAATTTAGTTTGGAGGGTAAATTCTGACCACCAACGCGCGATAATTTCTTTAAGTACTTGCACCAGATTAATTAATAATAGTAAACAGTGAATGGAGAAGAAAATTGAGAGTTTTTAAACAACAATTGATTTTGATTTTCTTTGTCGAGGATGTTTATTAATTGTAAGTCTTCATTTTTCAAGATGAAATTTAATCGCACAACAATATCATTGGTAATTTTAGCATTAGGTTTAACGGGGTTTGTTTTTTTTAGGGAAATTAAGGATCAACAATTTGATCTTACTTCTAAAATAGGTAAAGAAGAGGAAAAACAGGAAAAAATATTTACTTTTGACACTAAAGAGATTAAAAATATTGACATCGAAGTAAATCAGGAAAAAATTAATTTTGAGAAAACAGATAAAAATGTTTGGCTGATGACACAACCTCAAAAACTAACGGTAAATGATGCCGCCATGAATTTTCTAATCAACTTATTCAATCAGGCAGAAAATAAACTAGAAATTCCTTCAACACCAGAAAAAATACAAGAATTTGGTTTAGATAAATCTCACCATAAAATTTCTTTAATTTTAAACAATGGCGATAAATATCAAATAATTCTTGGTAAAGGGAATTTTGACGATACCGCAATTTATGCACAAGTTATTTTTCCTGAATCCCTAAAAGCAACACAAAATATTTTTTTAGTATCTAAAAGTTTTCAATACGCCATTGAAAGAGATTTAGAGGAATGGAAATAAAATAATTAATTAGGGGTTGCTGAAAAAGTCTGAGGAAGGGGTAGGGCAATGGGCAATGGGCAAAGGGCAAAGGGCAATGGGCAATGGGCAATGGGCAAAGGTTTTAATGGTTTTGATTTTTGAAATTAGAGTTTGTAACTGTATAATACTATCCTGTTTTTTGAGCAAAAATGCCTAAAACTACGCACTTTTTTATTAACTTAACGATGCCCCAAGCCTTGATTTTAATAGCTTTCTGATTTATTCAGCAAACCCTAATTACAATTGTGTAGATTATTTTTGGTTGATTTTAATTATAAAAATTGATTAAAATTTGAAGTGCTAATATTAATTACTTTCCTTGAAAACTAATAAATATTTATAAAACTATATTTTTAATTTTTTTAAGTTTTTAATTCTTAATAATTCCGTAACACTTAAAGTTTGACGAGATTCTAAAGCAGGTAAAGATTCAATGGCATTTAATAAAGCCTCTTTCGCTTCAATGGTGGAATAACCTCGTGTTAAAGCTATTTTGATGGCTTCTTCATCGGCGTTTAATTCTTTTTCCACAATTAGATTTTGCTTCCAAATTTTATTCCCAGCTATAAATAAAAAACTACCAAATAATGCAGTGCCGACAATATTTTGTTGTATTAATTCTAAAGAAAATCCCAGCAATGTAGCTAAAGCAACTCCTTGATAAACGTCAAATTTAACAAGTTTTACCTTTACTAAAAAAGCCACAGTGTACAATAAAAGTAAATCTCTTTCAGGTAAAGATAACCTTTTCCATAAATCAAAATTAATATATATAATCCGATTTTTTGATTGCCAAGGAAGAGGAGAAAAAGTCGTAATTGTCTTAGATTGTTGAGGTTTACTGACAATCCGACATAACATTCTCCCCGAAGCAGGCATTAAATCTTGTAATCGATTAATTTCCTTTCCTATACTCATCTTGTCCTCGAATTTCATGAGAGGGTAAAACAGCATCCTGTAACCAACAGGTTTCTAACAATCTAATTTTATATAAATACCAAAATCGAGTTGGTTTCCACACAGATTCTTGCTCAATATCTGGCGTTAAAGATTGATTCAGATATTGCCAAGTAGCACGACTTATTTTTTTTATGCTGTAAATCATCTTATTTATCTCCTAATAAGTTATCAATAAAACAAATTCACTTCCTCACAGCCATTGGCTTATACATATTAATTTGACCAATTTCTTGATATTTTATATCAGGGCGAAAAAGAGAGATAAATAGAGGTATAAGGAGAAAATGCCTTTTATTTCCCTGAATTTTCCTGAATTTAGCCTTTAAAAAAATTAGTAATAATTGACAAATAAGTAAACTTTTGTTGCATTTATAGACTTCTAGTAATATCAATAGTAATTCTTCCTTCAAAATCAGGAATAGGAGGAGATAGTTTAGATAGTTTTACTCTCACTTTATTAATGAATTTAATTTTTAACACATCCTCGGCGATAACATCCGCTAATTTTTCCACTAACGCAAATTTAGCAGTTTTGAGCAAATGTTTAACGATACTAATTGCCTGACGATAATCAACGGTGTCGTCTAAATTATCACTTTTACCTGATGGTTGCAAATCTACCCATAAAACTAAATCTACCTCAAACCATTGTCCTAAAGTTCTTTCTTCTGGTAATAACCCTGTATAACCATAACCACGAATACCAGTAACTTTAATACTATCCATACTTTATTTTACTTAAATTTACTGTTACTTATGATACCTTATTCCTCATGAGTAATTACCAATGATTCATTGTTTAAGGTTGATTCTGAGGGAATTTTTATGTAGAGATTTTCTAGTATAACACCAGCACCCGCCACCCAAGGAGGTGCAATTAAAGCGCCAATAATACCTAATACTTGCACTCCTCCTAACACGGCTAGTAGTTGATATAACGGTTGTACTTTCACACTAGAGCCTACTAATAAGGGATCTAATACATAGGTTTCTACATTTTGGATAATTACAAATAATAACAGAACCCACCCAAATATCCAACCACCTTGGGCGATGGCGACAATTAAGGCTGGAATTGAGCCTAAAACAGGTCCAAAAAATGGTATTAAATTAGTAAAACCTGCAATAACTCCTAATCCTAAAGCAAATTCTGTGATACCGATAAATTTTAAGCCGATGGTAATGGCTACCCCTAAGATTAAAGATACTAAGATTCTACCTTGAATATATTTTCCCATGCGATCGCTTACAGGGGCAAATTGAGCTTCTAAACGGGAATCCCAAGGAGGAGGAAATAAACTGACAAAATCTTTAATTAATCGACTCGAACCAGCTAACATATAGCCAGAAAGAATGATAGAAAGAAGGATATTAAAAACACCACCCACGATGCCTTTAGTAACCCCTAATGAGCTAACAATGAGCTTTTGACTCCATTTTACCGCCCAAGCCGTTAAACCTTGTAAATCTAACCATTGATCTATTAAGTTTAAGGCTTTTGGTTCAGTAATGCCAAAACGGATAATTAAAGATTGAGTTAAAGAAGTGATAATGTCTAAATATGTTGGCAACTTTTGTAATAATCTTTGAATTTGAGTTATTACAGTAGGCCCGATAATTAAACCAGCCCCAGTAATGATTAAAATAATGAGTAAATAAGCTAAAATCACCCCTAACCATCGAGGAATCTTGATTTTTTCGCTATAGTCAACGATAGGCGCTAAGGTTGCCGCTAACACTGCTGAAATCATTAAAATAACCAATAAACCTCTTAATTGCCATAACAAAATTATCGATAAAAAAGTTACGGTAATAAGGGCGATACTACTAAGAGAAATAGAAGTGGGAGTCCTTAATTTAGTCATATAATAATTTCAGATTAATTAACTATATATTGTTTGAAAATTAAGAATTTTGCTCAATTTCATTTTTTTTAGAAAATCCCCACACAAACATCCCAATAATAACGCCAATCATAAGCCATTCTGGAGGCACGAGACTAGGATAAGCAACTTTCACTATTAGTCTTAAACCAACTAAACCAACGGTAATAAACCCTGCGTCTTGTAAATGAGTAAATTCTTCAATCCAACGAATAAATAATTGTGCAAGAAAACGTAAAGCAATAACGCCAATTGTACCTCCTGCGAGAATCAACCAAATTTCATCGGCAACGGCGATGGCGGTGGTAACACTATCTAAAGAAAAGGCTAAATCTGTAAAGGCAATCATGGGGATAGCTTGCCATAAACTGGTAAAATTTAATTTTGATGAACTTTCCTCCTCTTCTTCGCTATTACCAGAAAAATATTGATAGGTTAACCATAATAAATACAAGCCTCCTAGTAAAGAAAATTGCCAATATTTAATCACCCAAGTGGCGGTTACAATTAATGTCATTCTTAAAATGTAAGCCATTAATAAGCCAATATTTAAAGCGTAGTTTTGTTGTTTTTCATCTTTCAATCCTTGGGCTATAGAAGCTAAGGCAATGGCGTTATCTGCGGATAAAACTGCTTCTAAAGCCACGAGAATGATGAGAATAAAAACCGTATCAATACCAAAATCAATAGAAGGATGTAAAATTTGGTCAAGCATTAAAATTTTGTACCTTGTTCAATGAGTGTTACTATGAGTTGAATTATCGGTTTAAGCTGATTGTCTTTTTCTTTGATAAAGTAATTATCTTTTCTGGTGCTTAATCTTCCCAATATTTTCTATTTTATTATTAAAGTATCTTTTTAGTATAGTTATGATTCTAGGATTTGATCCGGGTAGAGATAAATGTGGGGTAGCTGTTCTTGATATTAATAAGAAAATATTATATAATAAAGTCGTTGATAGTGACAAGGCGATCGCCTTAATTGACGAATTAATCAAAAAATATAACCCTTTAAAGATAGTAATGGGAAATCAAACCACTTCTAAACAGTGGGAACAGCGATTAAAAGATAATTTAAACTTATATATAAACTTACAATTAGTGGACGAAAGAAATAGCACTGTAGAAGCAAGACAAAAATACTGGGAAATGTATCCACCGAAAGGGTTAACTCGATTGATACCAAAAGGTTTAAGAATCCCCCCTCGTCCAGTAGATGATATTGTAGCGATTATACTCATTGAACGATATTTGAATAAAAATGATCAATAATGAAGCCAAAATAATTGTAAATTAGATGTTTCTTGGTTAGAAAATAATTTTAAGATTAAAGTAGCTGAAAAAAGATAATATTATCCCCTTATTTAAGGGGAATTTGGTAAGATATTATGATTATTAACTCTATAAAACCATAAATTGACTCATCGCTTCTTGACGAGCGGATAAGCTCATATCTGACCAAAAATCATCAAAAGACAATACATTATTAGGATTATTTAGATAGTTAATATATTCTTTTTCTGCTATCTTAATTTGTTGTTTATACCAAGTAATAGGATTGCAATTATCTTTATTACCACCTCCTAATAAAATAGGCATTCTTTTAGGCGTAAAAGTATAAAATATTCTGATAGCTTCATTGTTACTACTAAGGGGTCTTAATTCTCTTAAATTAAAATTTGTTCCTTTAATCTTACTGCTATTCTCTGCACCTAAATGAACTCCTTTTTCTTCTAAATAATTAATTACAATCGAAATTTTTATTTGACTTTTTTCATCTAATTGAGAAAAATAGTTTAAGAATTTTTCCGAACAAATAATATTCCATTCTCGATAGCCAATTTTAACAATAAATATACGATTATTTTCAATTTTTACATATAATTTAATATCGCAGTTACAATCAATTTCTTGTACATTAAATCCCCGATAATTAATAGTTTTAGTAAAAATTACCTTATCTAAAGTATTTTCTAATAAACCAAATTGCCTTTCCAAAAGATTAATTTCTTCTGAATCTAACTTTAGTATTTGTGTTAAAATTTTGTCGCTAATAATTAAACTAGCATAACAATAACTAAATCTTTCTTTTAAAGTATCAAAACGTTGTTGATTTAGATTATCTAACTGTTTTTCGATCTCTTGAATCTCAATATCTTTAGCTTTTAATTTTTCAACATTGACTTCATTTTCACTCTGAAGATTGCGTAAATTATTCTCAAGTTTTACTGCTTCATCTAAATAAAATTGAGTGAATTGTTCAGCTTCAATTCTTTTTTTTAATTCAGCTTCTAACTCTAATTTAATTTTTAAATCATCAGTATTCTTTAATGTTTTTTCTAATTCTAATCTGGCGTTATAGGCTTTATTTAGTTTGATTGTTAAGTTATCTTTTTCTTGAGTAACTTGATTAATTTTGAGTCGATAATTTTCTATTTCTATCTCTAATTGCTCAATTTTACCTAACTTATTTTGCAAGGATTGATATTGTTGAAAAAGATATTTATTTTGGATAATTAAATGTTCATATTCTTTTTGTTGTTTTTCTAGCTTTTCACAATATTGTTGATATTTTTGAGCCTTATTTTTCCATTGATTTAACTCACCAATAATCTGATTAAATTCCCAGTTATTTGTTTTCGCCTCTTCTCTTGCTTCTTTTTGTATTCTTTTTATTTCTTGATCTGAAATATACTGGTCATTTTTTCTTGCTTCTAAAATTGTTTTCGCACCATAACCTAAACCTATTGTTGCACCATAAACTAAGGGGAGGGTAGTAAATCCTCCCATGAAAGGAATAACAGTTTTATATAATCCTAAAACGGCTTGTTGTGCCAAAACTCCCCAACCAACAACCCCCGCAATAGAAGCAACAATTTCTCCAGCACCATTTTTGCCCACAGGATTGCCTAAAACACGACTCATGGCAATTACCATGACAACTTGAATGGGAGATAAAATAAACAAATCAGCAAAGGGTATGGGTTGCACGGCTACCACAGCACAACTTAAAGAGGTTAAATGAATAATAACGTCTATTTTTTTTGTCTCTGGAATTGACGGATCGTTGACAATGGATGTTAGGATTTCCTTCAGTGATTGTTCTCTAACTTTAATATCTTGCATAATTTTCTGATCATTTTTCTGACTTTCTATTTACTTATCAGTATTACTTTTCAGTTTTATGCAAAAAGAAAGAAATTTTTTAAAATTACCATCACCTTTGAAGATTACTGACAATCGACCTTACAATAAAGAATAGAGGATTTAACCGTGATTTGATGATATGACGAAGCTAATCGTTTTAAATTTAGGTGCAGGAAACATCAATAGTGGATTTTCCCATATTACCGCTCAATTAAGGACAGAGAAGGGAGGATTTGAGCAATTTATCGGCAGTTTGCCTCCTAATCCAAAATTAGCAGAACTCAATCAAAATTGGCAAACTTTTTATCAAGCCTTACATCAGCGTTTTGATGTAGCTAGACGCAGACTCTTTGAAGGCAAATAATTAATCAATATAATCAAAAAGCCTTAGCTGATTTTCACCAAGCAATTTTATTAGATAATAAATATGGTTTAGCTTATTACAATAGGGGATTATTATATAAACAACTAGGTTATTTTTATGAAGCAAAATTAGATTTAGAAAAAGCAACAAAATTATTGAGACAAAAAGGAGATAAAACAAACTATAAAAAATCATCAGAAGACTTAAAACAAATTAAACAAGATTTAGCAAAAAATAATTTTCAAATGTTAAATTTTAATAGATTTTCTGAACTTAATCAATTATTAAAAAATCATAAATTTAAAGAAGCAGATCGAGAAACAGCTAAAATTATGCTTACTTTAAGTAATAGATTAGAAGAACAATGGATTGACGAAATAAGTTTAAAATCTATAGATTGTGAGCAACTTGAATTGATAGATAGAATGTGGAATTATTACAGTAATGGAAAATTTGGTTTTAGTGTACAAAATAATATTTACTACTCTTTAAAAATAGGTATAAATGATAAATTAATTAAAAGAAATTTTGGTAATAATATCGGTTGGCTAGAAAATAATCAATGGTTAACTACAGATAATTTAATTGACAATATTAACGCTCCTAATGGTCATTTTCCTAGCGTTTCCCGTGAAGGTAGTTTAGATTCTGGTTGGTTAGTTCGTTATATTTTAAATCCATCTGTTGTTAATAATTCATTATGTCTAAAGTAGTCTATAAATCTCTTGAGAAACTATAATTTTGCTACGTTGTAATCAAGATTTTAAGCACTACTATTTTTGTCATCTAAAATAAACAAGAAGAAAGTCAAGCATAAATGAGCAAAGATACGTCTTTAACACTAATGAAAGAAGCTGAAATGATTATGATGCAAGGAATATAGAAGACGAGTACGAAGGGAATCGAACCCCCGACACCCAGAACCGGAATCTGGTGCTCTATCCACTGAGCTACGCACCCAACTTATAATAGAATAACATATATTGGCAAAATATTTAGATTCTTTTAAATCCTCAAAGATAGTAATATTAGATCATTTGTAAATTATTTTAAAGATAAAAAAAATAAATCTGTAAATCTGATTATATATTAAAGCGAATAGCTAAAATTTTCTCACAACTTCCAGAGAATATCATCTTAAATAAATTTCTCATAAAATTATGAATCAAGATATAAATAAAGCCTTAAATTTACTTAAAAAATATAGTGGTATTGAGTTAAAAATAGTTAATTATGAAGAAGAAAAACAAGCATTACAATCAGCATTAAAAATGATCGTAAGTTTATCTGATCATGAAAATTTAGGCATTTGTGCTTCCACGGAAAAAGAAGCATTTAATACCTTACAAAATTATTTAAAAGCATTAGGATATAGTTTTAATTTAGAGAAGAATTTACTTTTTGAAAATAAAGCTATTTATCTTAAATTTAGTACAGAAAAAATGTCTTATTATGTAAGTGACTATCAAGGAGAATATAGAGGAGTTTTAATTACTATTTTTGCAGATTTGCAAGATGAAATAATTGGCACTTATGGATATTTGCCTTTAAATTTATTTAACTAAATAAACTTTTTTTGACCGTTAATTATAATTATAGCTTTAATTATCACTAAAACACCAAAGAATAAACATAAGAAATAATCCTACTAATAATATATATAAATAATCTCCCAAATTCATTAATAAATTAACAGGAAAAAGAATCAATATATTAAAAATAGTTCGATTAAAAATAAAAACTAATAGTACCAAAATTATTAAATTAATCACAATTTAACATTATATTTATATAAATATCCCAATGATCAATTGATAATCATATAATATATTATAAAAAGAAGAATAAAAAATTAACCTTATAACCTAATAATGAATAATATAAGCAATCCTCTTTTAATTGGGAAAGGATTACCGCCATTTAAAGATATTAAAGCAAATCATATTGTACCAGCAATTAAACAATTATTGTCAGAATTAGAAACGGAATTAACTACCTTAGAAAATAACTTTCAACCGACATGGCAAGGTTTAGTTATTCCTTTAAATCACATTGAAGAAAGATTGCGTTGGAGTTGGGGGATTATTGGGCATTTGATGGGAGTAAAAAATAGTTCTGAGTTACGAATAGCTTATGAAACGGTACAACCTCAATTAGTAGAATTTTCTAATAGTTTAAGCCAAAGTAAACCGTTATACGAGGGATTTATCAAAATTAGAGATAGTCAAGAATGGGATAGTTTTGAGTCGGCGCAAAAAAGAATTATCGAGTCTGCTATCAAAGAAGCAGAATTATCAGGAGTAGCTTTAGAAGGAGATAAAAAAGAGGCTTTTAATCAAATTCAGTTAAAATTAGCAAAATTATCCACAAAATTCTCTAATAACGTCCTTGATTCTACCAAAATCTTTAAATTACGTCTAACAACTCCAGAAGATATAGATGGTTTACCCGCCAGTTTACTTAGTTTTGCGGCACAAACGGCACGAAATGAGGGGGAAGAAAACGCTACTCCAGAAAATGGCCCTTGGATGATAACCTTAGATTATCCTAGTTTTGGCCCTTTCCTTAAATTTAGTAAACGGGAGAATTTAAGAGAAAAAGTTTATCGAGGGTTTATTAGTCGAGCAGGAAGCGGAGAATTTGACAATAATCCTTTAATTACTGAGATTTTAACCTTAAAACAAGAATTAGCGAATATTTTAGGTTATGAAAATTATGCCCAAGTTAGTCTTGCTAAAAAAATGGCCGATAGCGTGGAATCGGTGAAAAAATTGCTAGAAGAATTGCGAATTGTGAGTTATCCCGCCGCACAACAAGAGTTAAAAGAGTTAAAAGAATTTGCTAAAGTTGAGGAGTTAAATCCTTGGGATGTGAGTTATTGGGCAGAAAAACAACGAGAAGCTAAGTTTAACTTTACGGAAGAAGAATTACGCCCTTATTTCTCTTTAAATCAGGTTTTAGAAGGTTTATTTGGGTTAGCTAACCGTATTTTTGGCATTACTATCACCTCCGCCGATGGAAGTGTGCCTGTTTGGCATGAGGATGTCAAATATTTTCAAGTAGCTGACGAAAATAATGAAATTATTGCTCATTTCTATCTTGATGCCTATTCTCGCCCATCGGAAAAAAGAGGTGGCGCTTGGATGGATGATTGTTTAGGTAGGGCAAAATTTGAGGAAAACGGCAAGATTATCACCCGTCTTCCTGTAGCTTATCTTACTTGTAATCAAACTCCGCCCATTGATGATAAGCCTAGTTTAATGACTTTTGGGGAGGTTGAGACTTTATTTCACGAATTTGGCCATGGTTTACAGCATATGTTGACTAAAATAGATTATTCTGGCGCATCGGGAATTAATAATGTTGAGTGGGATGCGGTGGAATTACCAAGTCAATTTATGGAAAATTGGTGTTTAGAAAAAAATACCCTCTTTGGCATGGCGAAACATTACCAGACGGGAGAAACTTTACCCTCTCACTACTATGAAAAACTCTTAGCTTCTAAAAACTACATGAGTGGTTCGGCGATGTTGCGTCAATTACACTTTAGCTTGATAGATATTGAGTTACATTCTTCTTATAATCCTCATGGTGATGAAACTCCTCATCAAGTTAGAGATAGGGTAGCTCAAACAACTACGGTTATGCCACCTTTACCCGAAGATCAATTTTTGTGTGCTTTTGGACACATTTTTGGTGGTGGTTATGCTGCTGGTTATTATAGTTATAAATGGGCTGAGGTGCTTAGTGCAGATGCTTTTTCGGCTTTTGAAGAAGTAGGCTTAGAAGATGATTTGGCCATCGCTAAAGTAGGGCGACGTTTCCGAGATACAGTGTTATCATTAGGCGGTAGCTTATCACCGATGGAAATATTTAGACAATTCCGAGGCAGACAGCCTGATACGAAACCTTTATTAAGACATAGTGGATTGTTAACCATAAGTAAGTAGCCAAAATTAATTGTCTCTTTACTTTATTAAAAAAGGCAAAGGGTGTTAGGTAAAAAAAGCACAAAAAATATATAGTAGCACTAACTAAATATTTTCTCGAGAATCTTCCCTTTAATTCCGCTCTATGAAACTTACTCAAACTTGATCAATGAGTCAAGTT
>JAACUG010000115.1 GCA_009993045.1 Cyanobacteria bacterium CG_2015-22_32_23 | reverse complement strand
CAAATATGGCAATCCTAATCATTACCGTAAATATGAGCAGAAGTTAGCTAAAAAACAAAAACAATTAGCTAAGAAGCAAAAAGGCTCAAACAACCGTAATAAAGCGAGAAAAGCCGTTGCTAAAGTACATGAAAAGATAACAAGATGTAGAGAAGATTTTTTACACAAACTAAGTCGTAAATTAGTGGACGAAAACCAAGTCATTTGTGTCGAGAATCTAGCAGTGAAGAACATGGTAAAAAACCACAAGTTAGCTAAGTCTATTAGTGATTGTGGTTGGGGACAATTCTGCACAATGCTCAAATATAAAGCAGAATGGGAAGGAAAATATTACATAGAAGTAGATAGATTCTTCCCTAGTTCTAAAACTTGTAATCACTGCTTACAGCAAGTGGACAGTTTGAGTTTAGATATGAGGCTGTGGCAATGTCCTAAATGTGGAACGATACATGACAGGGATGTTAACGCAGCGAAAAATATCAGAGATGAAGGTTTACGAATCTTGGCGGTAGGGCATATCGCATCAGCTTCTGGAGAAAGAGTAAGACCAAGTAAAGGCACTGCTTTTGTAAGGCATCGTTCTGTGAAAGAAGAATCCCCCACTATAGCCCGTAGGGTTTAGTGGTGGGAGTTGTCAAAGGTAACTAATTTACTGATAATTTGACAAAAATAGTTAAATGTTTTTATCCTTTATATATAGTAAAAAATTAAAATAATTAAATAAATATAAGAGTATTTTTTCGCTATTTTAATTAATAAAAAGCATCTAAATCAAGAGCTTGAGAACCACCTTCTAATAATAATACAATTAATTTTTTCAACTGTGTCCAAATTAACGCAGCAATCAAAATAGTTAAACTACCAGAAATAGTATAGGACAAAACACGATTATAGGTAAAGATTTCTAATCCCGCCGCCAGAAAAACACAAATACCGACACAAATACCCAAAAAGGGTAATTTTAAGATAGAAATTTCTGCCATATTAACTTTTATGCCTTTTCTCCCTTGTTTGCCCCATTTATTAACTTGTTGTTTCAATGCCGCTTCAAAAGCTAAACCACAGGTAACACCGATAAAAAAACCAAAAAATAAAAGTGCGATAGGAGGTTCAGGTAAATAATACATATTTTTGTGTAAAAAGAAAATTAAATCATAACTGTTTGTTACAAAATATTAACATCTTTTCGCCATTAAAACTTAGACATCCTTCAATTAAGTAAAACATCTTAGAGTATTCATTTTAAATCGGGATGACAGGATTTGAACCTGCGACATCCTGCTCCCAAAGCAGGCGCGCTACCAAGCTGCGCTACATCCCGTTATTAACCTTATTAATCATAACGCAATAAAAGTTTTTCTGCAAGTTTATAATTAATTATCTTATTTCAGTATATTATTGAATTATTAATTGTTCATTATTCATTGCTAATGGCTTCTTTACAACAATCATTAAAGCAATACTTCGGTTATGATAGTTTTCGAGATGGACAAGAAGAAATCATTACTCAAGCATTAGAAAATAGAGATTTATTGATAATAATGCCCACAGGAGGCGGTAAATCCTTATGTTTTCAACTCCCAGCCTTACTTAAAAAAGGTGTTGCCATCGTTGTTTCTCCTCTTATTTCTTTAATGCAAGATCAAGTTACTGCTTTGCAGGATAATGGTATTGGGGCTACTTTTCTTAATAGTACTCTCGATTTTAAACAAGTGCGTCGCCGAGAGCAAGATATTTTATCAGGAAAAATCAAATTACTTTATCTTGCCCCAGAAAGGTTAGTTAGTGAAAGATTCCAAGATTTTTTAAATACTATTGCCTCTACTATCACTATTTCTTTTTTTGCTATGGATGAAGCTCATTGCATTTCAGAATGGGGGCATGATTTTCGTCAAGAATATCGTCAATTACGACAATTACGTTTTCGTTTTCCTGATATTCCCCTCATGGCTTTAACCGCCACAGCAACCACTAGAGTGCAGAAAGACATTATATCTCAGCTTAATTTAAAAAATCCTGCTATTCACCGTTTTAGCTTTAATCGTAGCAATCTTTATTATGAGGTGCAACCACGTCAAAAACGCACTTATCAACAAGTTTTTAACCTTCTTCGGTGTTTAGATGGTTCAGGTATTATTTATTGTTTTGCCCGTAAAACAACTGAAGATTTAGCCTCTCGTCTCCGAGAAGATGGTATTTCTGCTTTACCCTATCATGGTGGTTTAAGTGATGAAATGCGATCGCAATATCAAAATAGTTTCATTCGAGATGATGTCAGAATCATGGTGGCAACGGTGGCTTTTGGTATGGGAATTAATAAACCAGACGTGCGTTTTGTGATTCATCATGATTTACCTCGTAACGTTGAAAGTTACTATCAAGAGTCAGGAAGGGCTGGAAGAGATAGTGAACCTGCTAAATGTATTTTATTATATAATCCTAATGATAAGTATAAAATTGATTATTTTATTAAACAAAAAAGTACTTTACAAGAGCAAAAAATCGCTTATCAACAGTTAACAAAAGTCATTGAATATGCCGAAACAAATTATTGCCGTCGAATTATACAATTAGGTTATTTTGGTGAAAAATTTAAAGGTAATTGTGATGGTTGTGATAACTGTTTAAATCCTAAAGAAATTGAAGATTGGACAATTGAAGCTCAAAAATTTTTATCTTGTGTTGCTCGTGTTGATGAAAAATTTGGTATTAAACATATAATAGATATTTTAAGAGGTTCAAGAGCAGAAAAAATTTATAAATATGGACATCATTTATTATCAACTTACGGTATCGGTAAAGATAAAACTTCCACACAATGGGAATATTTAGGAAAATCTCTTATTTATCAAGGATTATTAAATCAGACTAATGATAGTTATCGAATTTTAAAATTAAATACAGAAAGTTGGGAAATATTACGGCTAAAAAGACAAGTAAAAATTGCAGTAGAAAATAATAGTATTGAGAAAAGACTAACTGAATTTAATCCTAAAGCCTTAGAAATTGAGTTATTATTGAATAGACTAAAAAAATTAAGAAAAACATTAGCTGATAAAGAAAATATTGCCCCTTACGTTATTTTTGGTGATTCAACCTTAAAAGTTATGGCACAAATGCAACCAAAAACTATAGAAATTTTAAGTAAATTATCAGGAGTAACAGAATATAAATTGCAAAAATATGGGGATAAATTTTTAAGAGAAATATTAGCGTTTTGTCATCAAGAAATTTTACCCGTTGCCTTACCTAATCAGACTCAAATGAAAACTTTACAGCTATATCAACAAAATTTAACCATAACAGAAATTGCTAAAGAAAGAGGTTTAACAGTAAGTACTATTATTAGTCATTTTGCGGAATTAATCGAACTCAATCAACCCATAAATTTAGATAAATTTGTTACTCCTGATAAACAAAAAACTATCATTAATATGATTAATAAATTAGGCAATCAACCCTTAAAAGTAATTAAAGATAAATTAGGAGATAATTATACTTATGACGAAATCAGATTAGTCAAAGCATGGCAAGGAAAAATAAGTAATAAGTAAATTTAAAAGAAATCTAATCTTTTTTGATGCTTAAATAAATAATCATAGAAAAGAAAAAAACATCAATTAACTAATTAATAAATAGAGTTTTATACCTTTAAAATTGAGATTCAAATAAGTCTAAATCTTCTTCAAAAATTTGATCTATAGGTAACATTTTACCGTCTTTTACCATCATTTTATGATCTTTTGTGGCTCTAATAATTCTACCGTCTTCTAATTCATATTCAAACACTTCCTGCATTCCTCTGTCATGCCATTGAGCAATAAATTGAGTATAAATAAAACCATTTTTATCCACACTATAAACTTGACAATTCAGATTTTTTTCCACTATTTTACTAATGGGAATTGCACCATATTCCACTGTTAAAATTTCTGTATCACCACTTAAACAGTATTCCGCAAATTGCACCATTTGTTTAAATAAACTCTCTGCAATTTCTTTTTTAACACCGTTTTTCATCGAACCATCTATAAAAATTTCTCGATGTTTTTCCATCTCCGAAGCCTTTTTTTTACCCATGGCCCGCCGTAGCAAATCCGCTTCTCCCAAAGAATAACCTGCTAAATCTTGAGCCATTTTCATAATCTGCTCTTGATACACAAGTACTGCGTAAGTTTCCTTTAAGATAGGCTCGAGTAACGGATGATCATATTTTATAGGCTCTCTACCGTGTTTACGATTAATGAAAATGGGGATTAAACCAGCATCAAGAGGTCCAGGACGATATAAGGCTAAAATAGACGAAATATCCTCAATTCCCGACGGTTTTAACTCTTTAACAATTTCTTTCATGCCGTCAGACTCTAGCTGAAAAATTCCTTCTAAATCTCCCCTTTCTAATAGTTTATGGGTTTGTGCTACATCATTTGGTAACTTCTTACTTGTACCTTTAGCAAGAATTTCTAAGGCTTTTCTTTCCCCTAATGGCAACTCATCCACATCAATTTTTATGTTTTGATTTTGCTCAATTAAGTCCGCCGTTTTTTGAATTGTAGTAAGATTTTTTAAGCCTAAAAAGTCCATTTTTAATAAACCTAAAGACTCTAAATCTTCCATAAAATATTGAGTAATAACTGAACCTTCATTATTTTTTTGTAAAGGTACAATTTCATCTAATTTTTCACTAGAAATTACTACCCCCGCCGCATGAACTCCGAATGTTTTATTTGTACCTTCAATTCTCATAGCCATCTCTAACCATCGCTTAACATGAGGCTCACTTTCGTATTTTTCTTTAAATTCTGGAGAGGGTGTTTCCTCAGAAATCATTACTTTTAACTTAGCAGGTTTTCCCCTAGAAACAGGAATTAATTTCGCCATATGATCTGCTTCCGCATAAGGTATAGCAAGTACCCTAGCCACATCTTTTAATACTGATTTTGAAGTTAAACGATTAAAAGTAATAATTTGTGCAACCTTATCTTCTCCATATTTATCTGTGACATATTTAATCATTTCTTCTCTTTTATCTATGCAAAAATCCGTATCAATATCTGGCATAGATTTACGTTCAGGATTTAAAAATCTTTCAAATAATAAACCGTGATGAACAGGATCAATATTGGTAATTCCTAACCCATAAGCGACTAAAGATCCCGCCGCCGAACCTCTTCCTGGTCCCACTGGAATATTATGATCTCTTGCATATTTTATATAATCCCACACTACTAAAAAATAGGTACAAAAACCCATCTTTTCCATCATCTTTAATTCATACTCTAAACGCTCTCGATATTCTAGGGGAACTTCATTTCTTTGATAACATTTTAATCTTTTTAATAAACCTTCCCAAGTAACTTCTTCTAAAAAACTTTCGGCATTATGTCCTACAGGTACTTCATAATTAGGAATGCGAGGTTCACCTAATAAATTATAAATTTTAATTTTATCCGCTATTTCTAAGGTATTTATAATCGCTTTTTCGATGGTTTCTTCCTCAAGATGATCCCTAAATAATAACCGCATTTCTGCTTCTGATTTAAGGTATTCTGTCCCTGAATAACGCAGTCTTTTTAACTCATCAATAGTCTTTTTCGTATTAATACATAAAAGTGCATCATGGGCTTCTACATCATTACAAGAAATAAAATGAGAATCATTGGTAGCAACTATTTTTATGTCTAATTTATTGCTAATTTTGACAATTTCAGTATTGACTATTCTATCTTCTTGTGAACCATGATCTTGAATTTCTAAGTAAAAATCATCCCCAAAAACTCCTTTATACCACTTAGCAACTTCTTTCGCTCTTTTATAATCTCCCTGTAAAATTGCTTGGGGAATTTCTCCTCCTAAACAGGCACTTGTAACAATTAAACCTTCATGATATTTTTCTAATAACTCTTTATTAATACAAGGACGACCAAATGGCCCTTTTCCTTGCATTCCCTGAAGGTGAGATATAGTCGTTAATTTGACTAAATTTTGATAACCTTGTTTATCTTTTGCTAAAACAATTTGATGATATTTTCTAATTTTTTTATGTTGTTCTGTAATATCCGCATTAATCACATACATTTCATTGCCAATGATGGGTTTAATGCTTTTATTCATGCAGTTTTTAATTAATTGTATCGCACCATACATCACACCATGATCCGTAACGGCGATGGCCGGCATATTCAGTTGTATAGCACGTTCAACCAAAGCGGGAATTTGAGAAGCACCATCGAGAAGACTATAATCAGTATGAATATGTAAACCAACAAAAGACATTAAGTAACCATTAGCTATTGAAAACTACTAATCTATCTTACAAAGATCTTCACCATTTTGACGGATATTCTTTATTCTTCTTCAGAATTTTGATTATTTTTTGTATCGGTATTCTGATTAACATTTTCATCCCAATCAGAGTCATAGCGATTCCAAGGCAAAATCGGTTTATTGGGTAAATTATTTGTTAACACTGTAATATTATCAAGATCTGGATCTGGTATTGTTACTTTTGGTTTATCACCTTCATCATTAGATGTATGATTAGAGTCATTGTTCATCTTATGCTTTGCTTCTCTAAATTTATCTTATCCCTGGGCTTAATCTATTTTATCTCGTTAGTTATACCCTTTATAAAGATACCCTAAAATAAATCTTTCCATAGCCTATAAAACTCAACTCAGATCTTACACCTAAAACCAACAATTAATTCTATTTTTGCGTAACATCAGTTACTTAATTATCACAGGGACAAAATAAGTAACAAGGATATGTAACATAATACAAATAGCAATAGTTAAAGTAGTGTAAGCCGAATAAATTAATGACTGACAAATATCATCAATTCTGATTTTGTTTGCTTTATAAATTTCGACAAAATTAGCCATCATTTGTAATTGATATTCTTGAGGAGATAGAGTCAAATAACGTTCTAAAAATTTATTATCTTCTAAATTCGGACTAATAATTACTTGACGAGGTAAAAAAGCATTAATTAACAAAATAAAATTAATTAAAAATCCCAACACTTCTACTAAGCTAAAAACACTAGGAATATAAATTAAACGAGAAATACTTAAACTGGTTAATAACGCACCATTCACCACGAAAAGAATATTTAATTTAGTAGTTAAAGTATGAGATTGATCTTGTTGTTCTTGAGATACTGCTCTTATATCTTCAAAAGCTAAATTTAAAGTAACTTGACTGAAAGAATCTTTTATAGAATGATCCTTAGGGGTATGATGAAGAGTGGCAATGGCTGTAATCATTATGGTATCTTATAGATGTTAAAATAAGTATTTTATAACAAGAGAAATTTACCCAAAATTTTCACAACTTTAGTAGAGTTTTTTTTGAAAAAATGGGTTTTAAATAATTAAAATTTTAGAAGAACGAAATCAAACCTAATAGTTTTATTTTTCTTCTTATTCGTCCTACTCTTATTATGATTTATCTGGTTAATTTTGATAAGTGTTTAATGATTAAATTTTTTATACTACTTATTCCTCCATTAAAAAACCTGTATCTCAGTTTTATCAATATTCCTAGTCAATTAAGAAAAATCCTTGACATCTTTGCTACTAAACTGCGATAATAATAGTTTGTGTGAAGTTTAGCTCTATTAAACACTTGGCTAACGTTATCGTGATCGGAGCCCAATGGGGCGATGAAGGAAAAGGAAAAATAACAGATTTACTCAGTAAATCAGCGGATGTGGTGGTTCGCTCTCAAGGGGGAGTGAATGCCGGGCATACTGTGGTTGTGAAAGACCAAACCTTTAAATTACATCTAATTCCGTCAGGGATTTTGTACCCTGATACTGAATGTATAATCGGTTCTGGTACTGTGATAGATCCTCAAGAATTGTTGGAAGAAATTGACCAGCTTACCGCTTTCAATGTTTCCACAGATAATTTATTTATCTCGCAAACTGCCCATGTCACGATGCCCTATCATCGTATTTTAGATCAAGCGGCAGAAGAAAAGCGTGGTAAATATAAGATTGGCACGACAGGAAGAGGCATAGGACCTACTTATTCCGATAAAGCTGAAAGAATCGGCATTAGAATGCTTGATTTAATCAACTGCGATCGCCATCCAGACAAATTAGAATGGACTATTAACTATAAAAATGCAGTATTAGAAAAACTTTATGATTTACCTCCTTTGAATGCGAAAGAGGTGGTACAAGAGTATATGATCTATGCTGAGCGTTTACGTCCTTTCGTGATTGATAGTTCTTTAAGAATAGATCAAGCCGTCAGAAACAAGAAAAATATCTTGTTTGAAGGAGCACAAGGAACACTTTTAGATTTAGATCATGGTACATATCCCTATGTTACTTCATCTAATCCTATTGCTGGTGGGGCTTGTGTTGGTGCTGGGGTTGGACCTACCATTATTGATCGTATTATTGGAGTAGCAAAGGCTTACACTACACGAGTAGGAGAAGGCCCTTTCCCAACGGAATTAGAAGATGAAATTGGGATGCTATTAGGCGATCGAGGAGCTGAATTTGGTACTACCACAGGTCGTCGTCGTCGTTGTGGATGGTTTGATGGGGTAATAGGTAGATATGCGGCAAGAATAAATGGTTTAGACTGTCTAGCCATCACAAAATTAGATGTGTTAGATGAGTTAGCGGAAATCAAAGTATGTGTTGCTTACGAAATAGATGGAGAAATCTGTCGAGAATTTCCAACCCATGCCATGAAATTTGCTAATTGTAAGCCTGTATATCAGACTTTATCAGGATGGCAAGAATCAACCAGTCATTGTCGCACTTTAGAAGAATTACCGCAAAAAGCATTGGATTATTTAAAATTCTTAGCTGAATTAATGGAATTACCCATTGCGATTGTTTCTTTAGGTGCGAGTAGAGATCAAACTATTATCGTAGAAGATCCCATTCATGGACCAAAAAGAGCTTTATTATATGCTAACGGAAACCCCGTTCAGTCTTAACTAAGCCCCTTGTATAAGCATAATTGTAATAATAGTTAATATAATATAATTTCTTTTTGGAAATATCAATAACATTTAAAGTTATAACGAAATCAAATAAGTAAAATGCAAGTAACATTAGAATGTCAGACTAGACCTGATGGTAGTAAGCCTAGAGCATTACGCCGAGAAGGTTTTATTCCTGCTAATTTGTATGGTCATAGTGGTGATCAAGCAGTATCTTTAGTTTTAACCCAAAAAGGAGCGATTAGTTTATTAAAGAATGCTTCTGTTAATAATACTCTCGTTGATTTAACTATTTCTAATCTTAATTGGAATGGTAAGGTTTTAATTAGAGAAGTACAAACTCATCCTTGGAAACGTAATTTACATCATATTAGCTTTTTCTGTCCTTCAGGAAATAATGATGTAGTAGTAGTTGTACCTTTAAAAATAGTAGGAAACTCTATCGGTATGGCTCAAGGTGGTATTATGGAGCAAATGGTAACGGAAGTTAAAGTTCGTTGTTTGCCTGATAATATTCCTCAATATTTAGAAATGGATATTACTAATATTGATATTGGTAAAACTTTTTGTGTGGCGGATTTAGTACTTTCTGAAGGGATAAAAGTATTAGATGATCCTCATAAGAATATTATTGGTATTGTTGCACCTCGTAAGAAAGGTTAGATTAATCAATAATTAAAGTTTTTCTTTGTTGAGGGAGTTAAAATAACTCTTAATAAAGTTAATCAAAAAAAGCCGTTTACTGAGATTATAAAAGTAGGCGGTTTTTTTTATATGTAATCAACTAATGTTATGAATAATTTTCCTGACAATCATAATGGGGATAACTACTTAGAAAATGCACAAGAAACAGAGGAAATAAAAGAAATATCTCCTCAAAAAAAGCGTGAATTTCAAAAATTATTTATCTTTCTGTTAACTTTTGGTTTAATAATCGGTGTGATAGTTTCGGTTATTTTGATTAAAGTAATGACAAAATTCGGCTTAACAGATAAAACTCCTCAAATTGAACAACTTAGAAAATAAAATAAAATATTTTTGAGTAATAAACTCTATGATATTTCAAGAATTTTGATCAATTATTCACAGTTAAGTTGCGAATCAAGGCGAAATCCTAGTACAATTGAGAGTTGCTGAGTAAATTAAATATTTATTAATAAATAGGAGATAAATTATTATGGCTCGTGTATGTCAATTAACAGGAAAAAGAGCAAATAACGGTTTTGCAGTTTCTCACTCTCATCGTCGTACTAAAAAGTTACAACAAGCTAATTTACAAGATAAAAGAATTTGGTGGGCAGAAAGTAACTGTTTTGTTAAATTACGTTTGAGTACTAAAGCACTTAAAACCTTAGATACAAGAGGTTTAAATGCTATGGCAAAAGAGGCAGGAATTGACTTAAACAAATATAGATACGAAAGCTAATTTTTTGATAATATTAGGAGTTGAAAACTAACAGTTAATTTTGAACAGTTATATAGAATCTCTATCCACACTACCAAAAAATACTGGTTCAACTCTTAAACAGACAATATTGGCAGGACGTACTACCATATATTCTCCCTGAATGTTTTTAATAGGAACATTAATGAAATCTTTAGAATCTGCTTTGGGTACTAACTCTCCACTGTACCACTTTTGAAAATCTTGAATAGTAGGGAAACGAACTTCTTCCCGATGACCGTTACTGATTAATATGTGTACAATATATTCATCTGGTTTTCTAGCCATTAATGATAATCCTTAGAATAAACTGAATTGCTGTTCATTATTTTTGCATAAAAACAACAAATACTTTCACATAATTAGGAAGTGTATAAAAAGTATGAGTTATGAGTAATGAGTTATGAGATGGGAGATAGTAACTATCATAAATGTCAAAAGAGGACTCCCGTTAAATTTCTCAACAAAAAAGTCCCACTGAAATTAACGGGTGGGCTGCTACGCAGTG
>JAACUG010000114.1 GCA_009993045.1 Cyanobacteria bacterium CG_2015-22_32_23 | reverse complement strand
AATATCTGGGTATTATTCTATCATTTTTATAGCATCTTGGACAAAACCTTTGATAAATTCATCTTTTCGGCTAAGTTTAAATTGTCTTTGCACTACTAATGTTTACAGGCAATTACTCCCGCTCCAATCCACTGATAACGCACGATGATTTTATCTGCTTCTCGCACCCGTTGTTGACTGATTAATTTTCTCGCTTCTTCTCCTAATCGTTGGGATTGCAATAAAATGTTGTCAGCTAATAAATCATCTCCTTCCCCCCGACAAATCGCCGCTAAACGCTTAATTACTGAGGTTATTTCAATGTCAGGTTGTATCATTTCATCTTCAGCTAATTGTCGTGCTAATTGCTGTCTAATTTTAATAAACGTTCTGAATAGAGGAGGATTCAAAAAATATTTAGTCATAATTGAGAGAAAATCAGTTTTTTTGGAGATATATTCTTATGAATAAGCAACAAGTTCTTGATATTGTCAAAGCTCATCAAACTCAACTCCGTGATTTTGCCGTTAAAGAATTATTTTTATTTGGTTCGGTGGCAAGGGGTGAAGAGACAGAAAATAGTGATATAGATTTTTTAGTTGATTTTACTCATCCAGTAGGATTGTTTACTTTGTTGAGGTTAAAGGGTTATTTAGAAAATTTATTCGGTTGTTCCATTGATATTGGTACACCTGATTCTCTGCGTCCTCATCTCAAGGAAACGGTTTTAAAGGAGGTGATTCGTGCCATCTAGGGAACTTGAGCTACGAATTAACGATATGTTGACGGAGATTGCTGTTATTGAAAGTACGGTAAAAGACTTAAATTTTGACACCTTTTCTCAAAATCAACAGGCTTTACGGGTAATTTTATACGGGTTAGCGGTTATTGGTGAAGCAGTGGCAATTTGATTCAAACATTCCTTGGAGTCAGATTAGAGGATTGCGAAATATGGTAATTCATGAGTATTTTCGCCTGAATTTAGTCATGATTTGGGAAACGGTACAGATTGATTTGCCAATGTTGAAACGTTCTTTACTACAAATTCAAAGTAGTGTAACTAACACAGAATAGTTTTAGTTATATTTAAACTACTTGTAATGATAACTGAAATACAAAAAACTATACCGCTAATTTTAATCAACGTTCTTAAACAGGAGGAAAAATCATGGCAGGATCAACAAAATTTAGTACCAATAATCTTTAGATTTATCATTACTTCCCCAGTCGTCGCTTTCATCAAAATAAATTTCGTTACTTTCCTCTATTTGTTCATTAAAATTATTATCTAAGGTATCTTTGATGGGTTCAATTACTTTAGTAATCGCATCTTGTACAAAACCTTTGATAAATTCATCCTTACGACTGAGTTTAAATTGTCTTTGCACTACTTCTGTTATACCACCGTCACCCCAATCTTGATCCTGACGGAAATATTCCACAAAACTTTTACCAGCAATACGGGTTAAATATGCGGCGCTAATACCTTGAATAACTTTACCGACAACATAAGTTGCGGCTGTAAATTGTAAGGCTTTAGCAATTAATTCTACTGCACCTTTAACCACTCCTAAACTAACAAGAGTTTTACCTAAAGATACCGCTAAATCTTTTCCTGTATCGCTATTTAATTCGCAACCATAAACTTGTCCAATTTCTACCACCATTTGCGCATTTACTGCCGCCGTTGCTAACATATCCAACACAGGTAAAGGTGTACAGGCAATCACTCCTGCACCAATCCACTGATAACGCACAATAATTTTATCCGCTTCTCGCCCCCGTTGTTGACTGATTAATTTTCTTGCTTCTTCTCCTAATCTTTGGGATTGTAATAAAATATTATCGGCTAATAAATCATCTCCTTCCGCCCGACAAATCGCCGCTAAACGTTTGATGACGGCAGTTATTTCTACTTCTGGTTGTATCATTTCATCTTCAGAAAACTGCACAGGTTGAGGATTTGCACAGGCTTTTAATACATCTACTGGGGCAATAAAATTTTTTACTCTTTCTTTAAGATTAGTTAAAATTATCTCTTGTTCTTCTTCCGAATATAAGTCTATCTTGTTCAAGATTAACAGCGATCGCTTCCCGATACTAGCTAAAGCCTCTAAAGGAGTAAACTCTGAGGCGCGTAAATCGTTATCACAGACGAATAGTAATAAATCCGCTTCTGTAGCCAATTGTCGTGCTAATTGTTCTCTAATTTCACCTTTTGCCCCCATTTCTAAAATGCCAGGAGTATCGGTAATCAAAATTTCTCGATGGCCTTGAGGAAGTTTTAGACTATGAGTCACACCTTCGGTTGTTGTTCCCATACTTGCGTTAACACTACCTACCATTTCACCCATTAAGCTATTGACGAGGGAAGTTTTACCAGCGCTACCCGTACCAAAAACTGCTACTTTTAAGATACCAGTAGTTAAATTCTTCTCAATTTGTTGAGATTTGACGAGTAATGCTTTTTGAGTAACTTCATCCTGAATTTGTGCTACTTGCTTTTTAACTGCTTCAATAGTTTTAGAGGCAATTTCATTTTTTTCTGCGGGTAAGGCAGGTAAAATTCGACGACGTTTTCCTTTAGTAGTAGTTTTACCATTAGGAAGAATACCTAAATAGTAGATAAAAATAGCAATAAAGCAAATGAGCAAGACAATAAGAATAAATACTAGAAAATTAGCTAAAAATGGGCTAGTCCACGCAATTTCGCTGTAAAGACGAGATAAAGCACTAATTAACCATAACATTAACCCAAAAATAAAACTTAAGCCGACAACGATGGTAATAATACGAGATAGAGGCATAATAGACTTCTTGCAGAAGTGGAGTAATGAGTTAAGAAATTAGATTTACAATCTAAGGGATTAGCGGTAATGTATCAATTTTAGTACATTGACAACTTAATCATCATGTAGGTGTAAGTCCTACCCTCTTGATAACCCTCTTTTGTCAAACTCCGAATCAACTATCAAAAAATACAAACAATTATCCTGTAGGAAAATATAATTCAGAACCATGAGTAATCAATAATAAATTATTCAATCCTTCTAATAATCTTGATGAATTTACCATTTTTAACTATGGTGTTATTAACCAAAATAAGATTAATGGCTCAATCATCCTTACTATTTTCTTTAAACTTTTTTTCCAAGTATTGATTTCTTCTTTTTCTTCTATTTTTTCTTCTTCTTCTTTCTTTTCTCCTTCGGGAAATAGTAATTTTTTAAAGGGTTCTGTTTGCCAACTTACCATATGGGTTCTATCAGCAATTCTGATTATGGAATTTTGAGCCAGTTTTATTGACAATGGTTGCAATAAATATCTCTAAAAGGTTTATTCCTTCGTTGAACACAGACTCGGAAAATTTGGCTTTAGGTCAAAATGAGAATTGCTGGGGTTCTATAAGAAAAAGGATGAAAATGACAAAAATAAACTAAGTTGATGGAGGCGGTATTTAGCCCAAGAATACTCGTAACGTTACTATATTAAATTTGTCAATACAATAAATATTTGAGGGAATTAACCTGCTCAATTAAATCATGTTTATAATCAAAAATAAAAGGTTTATAACCAGTTAAAAACTCAAAATCTTGACGTTTAATTCGATCGAGTTGTACCTGAGTAGGATTATCATGGACTGAACCATCACAGAAAATCGCTAATTTCGCCTTGGTGTAAGTAAAATCAGGCTTACATTCAGCTTCTGGAAAATAGTCTTGTGCTTTATCTGGTAAGGGTAAACCCATGTCGGCGATCGCCCGTAAAACTATTCGCTCATAGTCAGAATTAGGATCAGTATGTGCCATTAAATCATCAAAATGACCACTAGACTGAGATTGAAGACAACTTAACTCACTTTGGGTTAATTCCATTAAGAAATCCTTGATGAGATGACGATCTAACAAAGGATGATCAAATTGATTTTGATAGGATAACAGACATTCGTAACAAGCAACAGAACAACTAGGCTTATCATGGATAAAATGACAAATATCTAAAGCACAATGGGCTAAATGACGAAAAGCATCAGAATCGTTAAATAGTTGAGATAAAACCCCAGCACCACCTTCGGAAGCCTCCCAAAATAGAAGATAACCACCGTCTCCTAAGCGTTCTGAGCCTAATTCATCCATTTCTAGCTTATAATAAGCCTGTATCGATCGTTCTAAAGCATATTGAAAAGTTGTTAAAAATTCATTGACTTGATTATTAGGCAACTTCAAAGGTTCAACCAACAAAATATTACAAGTATCCGATACCATTAAATTAACCCCTGTTTGAAGTTGTTGGCTAGAAGTAGAGTTATTTCCATTGGTATCTCCCCATTCCCCCGTTTGAGTGTCTAAGGTAAAACCTTTGATTTGAGAGCGTCGTAACCCTCGATTTATGCGTCTAATTTCTGCGGTTTCGCCATAAGTTAGTTTTAATAATTCCGTTTCATTGTTTTGACGAGAGTGGGAAGTCGTGAGTCTTGAGTCGGATTGTTCGCTATTTCCTACTCCCGATTCTCTATTCTCTATTCCCGTAGATAAACTTACTACAGCTTCTTTTTTCTTTCCCTCAGCATAACGAAAATGAGTGGTAAGACGATAACCGTATTTCAACCGCTCTTCTTCATCACAAGTAATGCGTTCCCGTCTTCGGGTAATCATCGTGTCCATTTTTAAACCATAGTCTAAACGATCTGTTAAGGCTGATCCACAATTTTGACAGGTATTACGATTTAAGGTTTTGCCATCGTGAAAATAACCACATTTTTCACAGCAAGTAACTGTATCGTAGTTCACACCCTTGAGGGAGACTCTGGTTTTGCTGATTTGAAACTTACTGCCTTCATAATAAACAATATTACGTGGTGCTAACTCTCGAATTGCTACATTACGAGGACGGGAAATAAATTCCCCCTTATCACCAGCAGGAATGAAACAGCGCTGGGGGATGCGAGGAAAATTAAAACCTGGTAGGAATCCTTCACTGGCAAAATAACGATAGGGATAGAATTCAAATTCACTCATGGATCTTTCTTTTTTGACCATTCCTACCAGTAAATCTAGTTGACGTGAGGCATCTTTCTCTAATTGTTCTGCTTTTTCTTTATCTGATTCTGCTAGACTACCAGTGCGACTTTTATCTTTAATTTCACGAGCTTCTCTCAGTTGATTTTCCGCTTCTTGATAAAGTTTACGCCAACGATCGCAGGCACGATCAAAACTATAAAAGGCATTCTTAAGGACTTGTTTAACCCAATCCTCACTATACCAACTGGTGCGAGTTAAATCTTCCTTACAGAAAGTATCATTAAGAATTTGTTGAGCATCTTGAATACAAGTCTGTAATTGCTCTTCAGAAAGAGTTAATTGGGCTTTTAAGCTCTCTAAAATGGGATAATCAGATTTACTTAAATCCATTATCTCATTCATTGAGTTTCCTAAACTGGTATTAGTATAAAATAACCATAAAGAATAAAGATGAGATTTAATCAAGTCTGGGTTGCCTAACTCTAATTTAGGCGGTGCAACCACCCCTGACACCATCTGCGGTTGACGGTGATAAAAATACTGATCATGTCCACTCCCCGAAGCGGCATAGGTAATTACTAAGGCTTCTTGTCCTCCTCGTCCTGCACGTCCACTACGTTGTGCATAGTTAGCAGGATTGGGGGGGACATTTCTGAGATGAACTACGTTTAAATCTCGAATATCAATGCCTAATTCCATCGTAGGGGAACAAAATAGGGTTGCTAACTCACCTTTTCTGAATTTATCTTCTCTTTCCTGTCGATTTTGATTAGTTACTTGTCCAGTATGCTCTCGCCCCTCCATTGCTTGTATGGTTTGGGCTTGGACTTGATAAAAGTCTTGGAAAAATTTATTCACCCGTTGACTATCTTGTTTACTATTTTGTTTACTATCTTGCTCACTACCCTGTAATCTTTTGATAGTAGTGGGATCGATGGGGATAAATGCTACTTTTTGAGCTTTCCATACCATAGAATCAATTCTTAGTTGAAGATTGTCGTTATCACCTTTTAAATAACCCCCATCCTTTAAAATACTGACTAAGGCTTCAATTAACTTGGAGTATTCATCTTCAGTCAAAGGATTAGTTAACCAATCCCATACCGCAGGAGAACGCAAATAACCTGCTACTTTACTACGGGGGGTTAATTTAACTGAACTGCCCCCAGTGCTTAAAATGGTGGCTGAGGTAGCAGGTGGGGTATATTCATTTTTATCAATCTTCCAATTTTCCTTTAGGGCTTGATTTACCTCTCGTTTTAACTCCTTTATCTCCTGTTCTTGTAGTATTTCAGCGTCAAGGGCTAATTTTTTCCGTAGTTGATCTAAAAGGACGATCATACCCTTTAAACGTTGCTCAGGAGTAGCTTTTAAGAGGATGGGATGAGGATGTTTTTCCCATGCGGATTGATTGCTACAATGTTCCTTTAATTCGTCATATTCAATGGTTAATAAGCCTGATTGTTCCAAATTAGGCTGAACGATACGCCATCCTCGTTTTAAGTCTTCATAGAGGCGATATTCGATTAAATGCTCAAAGGCTTCTTCATTGCGTCTTTTTCCACTACCTGAGTCGGAGGGAGTTTCCGCATAGTCAGCTTGAGATAATCCCATATATTTAACCACTGTGGCGGCTAATTTTTTATGGGTTAATGTCTTTTCTTTTTGTAAGGCTTTATTTAAACTCGCTCTTAAAAATGAGGTTTGTACAAAATCGTTGAAATGCCCTGCTTGTAAGGAGGCATCTTGACGATTATCGGTGAAACTGAGGATTTTTTGGGCATTGTTATCCACTTTGGGATTTCGTTTTAAACGGTTGACAGTGGATAGACAAAGTAAGGTGGTAGCGGTACTGCGTCCTTCACTGCTTAAACGGGCTAGTTTGATATATTCACTGGGTTTTTTGGTATAAACTACCCCACAGTTAAGACAGGTTAGGAATGGTTTAGGGATAAACCAACAGGGTACAGGTTGAATCGGCTCATCTTTACTGACTGCCCCTGTTACAATGCTACCATTGGAATAGATATAAAGTTTTCTAGGAATAAAATTCTCAAAGTCCTTGTTAATCTTCCGTCCACTCTTTAAGTTACGATACCAATTATCGGGTAAACGGTCTTCATCTTGAATACTCCATAAATCTCGTTCGTCTAAAGTTATATATCCTTCTTGGGTGTCTTCGTCTTCTTCTTCAAGGGTGGTAGGCAAAAGGGGGGTAACAAGATTTCTATCTCGATCATACTTAACTCCATAATAATCATGACCACATTCACGACAGAATACTATAGGAAATAAGAGGCGATCGCCCGTAGTTTTATACTGTCCTTCGAGGGTTAATTCTCTCTTATCATGGGGTTCAAGGGTTGCATAGACACTTCCTCCTTGAGAGATAAATTGATGGAGACGGAAGGATAAACCTAATGGGAGTTTATTGCTTTCATTTTGGCTGTTTAAGTCGCTACTCCATAAAAACATCTCTTTTAAGACATTTAAACAGGTTTCGGGGTCAATTTGGGTTAATTCAGCTAGTTGATTAGCCCCTTCTTGTAAGGAAATGGGCGATTTTCGTTGTAAATGACCGTCTTTTTCTTCTAAACCAAAAGTCATTTCAATAAACGCACTGAGAGGATGATTTTTGAAAGTTTCTGAGGTTTTTTGGTCGAAGGATGGTAAACCTTCATTAATACTATCTTGTAATTCCTTGACAGTGGGAAAAGGACGAGTAATCGCTTTTTCTAAGGTTTCATCAATGACTTGTTGAGGTTGAATTTCCACCCCAAATAGTTTACTGGCAACGGTAGCAACGGTTTTTTGACGATTCTCCCTTGTACCCTCAGTGGACATGGTTGCAGATGTACCAATACAGATTATATTTTGGCTATGGTTACGTTGTTTCAGTTTACGGATAACTAAGGCTACATCAGCCCCTTGACGACCTCTGTAAGTGTGTAATTCATCTAATACGAGGTATTTTAGGTGAGGAGAGACAATTAAGGATAATTCATAAACACGGGTTAACATCAATTCCAACATGACATAATTCGTCAGGAGGATATGGGGGGGATTTTGCTGAATATCGATTTTTTCGGCTGAACTTTCTTGCCCTGTATATTTTTTGACTTTTATCGGGCAATTAGGAACATTATCAAGGAATTTCTTAAATTCTTCTGCTTGGGAGTTAATTAAGGCATTCATAGGATAAACTAAAATCGCTCTTACCCCTTTCGTGTCTGGATTTTCGAGTAAATCATTAATAATTGGCACAACGTAGCTTAAACTTTTTCCTGAGCCTGTTCCAGTAGTTACTACATAAGGTAATCCCTGTTGGGCTAGTTTAAAGGCTCTTTCTTGATGTTCATAGAAGTTATACTGGGGGAAGTATCGATCTGACTCTGGATGTAAGATATTTTGCTCAATGAGTTGCTTAACCGTAGCCGTGCGTTTATAGGCTGGATTAAGCTGAATTAGAGGAGGTGTCCATAAATAACCTTCATCTAAAGCAGTTTTAACAAATCCTTTTATCTTTTCATCTCTTATATTCAAAAAACCTTCAATATAACCACGATAATCTTTGATTACTTCATCTCTTAGGCTGAATATATCTGTGGGTATAGCTTCAGGGGTTGTTTCGGGTGTCGAGTGTTGAGAATCCTGAAGATACGGGAATGAGAGCATCTTGCTTTCTGAAGTTTCTACACTACTCTCTGAAATTTTCATGCTTCTCTCTGAATTACCAATACTACCCTCTAAACTATTACTAACCCTCTCTGAATTACTAACACTACTCTCTAAACTATTACTAATTCTTTCTAAATTACCAACACTGCCCTCTGAACTATTAACATCACTTTCTGAAACCTCAACATTATTCTCTGAAACCTCACTAGAATTAACATTGTAAGAACTTGAAGGCTCTTTAACAAATTTAACCTTTTTCCTTTGTCGTTGGTTAATATAGTCTGTAATTTGTTTTCTTAGGCTATTACTTACAGTATCTTCTATCAATATCTGTTCTAGTTCAAATTCAATGGGAATAGCGGAAAATAAGGCTTCTATTTCCTCTGAGTTTAAATTACTCACTCCTGTAGCATCTAGTTTTAATAACCCCGTAGCGATGGTGTTACTGAAGATGGCGATCGCATCTTGACCATTAGCAAGAATTTGAGAGAGGAACATAGGCGAAATTGAGAAAATTTGTCTTATGATCTAAATTATGTCACTCTTAGGTTCATATTTTCTAAAAAAATTCAATTTAGGTAAAAAAACTTACATTATAATACTAACCATAATCAATTAATTTAGTTAAAGCTATGACATCTAAACTCTTAGAAATAGAAGGAACTTGGGAAGAAATACTCCAACAAGGTGATCAATTTAAAGGACATAGAATTAAAATTACTATTCTTGATCAAGAAGACTCAATTACTACTCCAGAAGCTAGTTTTCGTCAAGCATGGCAAGACATAAAAGAGGGTAAAGTTAGACCGATTAGTGAATTATGGGATGGAATTGATGCCGAATAAAAATAGTTTATTTGAGATTAAATTTGCTGATCAATTTAAACAAGATATTAAAAGATTAGCGAAAAAATATCGTCAGATAAAATCAGATATTAAACCCATAATTGAACAATTAGAATTAGGAGAATTAATTGGAGTCAGGATACCTGAAACTAATGATATTTTTTATAAAGTTAGAATCAAAAATAGTGATATTCAAAAGGGTAAAAGTGGCGGTTATCGTTTAATTTATCATGTTCAAGGTTCTACAATTATTATTATGATGACGATTTATACTAAATCAGAAAAAGAGGATATTTCAGCTAAACGAATCCGAGAAATTTTAGCAGAATATGAAAACAACAATCAGTAACAATTTAAACTTAAAAGACTTCCCATAAAAAAGGATAATTTTCTTCTTTATTAACGTATTTTGCTTTAACAGGATTTTCTTTAATATATTCCCAAGTATTTAGAAATTGTTGATTATTTTTCATTAAAATATCATAACGTCCATCTTGCCATACTTTCCCAATGTGCTTCATTACTTGGGGAATTTGTTTAGCACTATAGCTTTTTATACTGTGTAAAATACTACCTATAGACCAATATTTATTTTCTGATTTTTCATAGGGTTTAATTAAAAGATGAACATGATCTGACATCACAACCCCAGTATATAAAAAATAGCGTTTTTCATGGAAAAATAAACAGCAATCTAAAACTAATTTTCTCGCTTCATAGTTTAATTCTAATCGATCGTAAGTGTTAAAAGTAACGAAGTAAGTTCCCCCTTTTACTTCTAATTGGGGTAATGGTTTTTTATACGCCATTTTTCCGTCTCCAAAAACTAGGAATGCGAACATCTTGTTCGCTATTTTACGCAATACAGTGAGCAAGATAATTTCATTATGGAATATAGTGAGCAGGATGCTCACACTCCAATATAAACACTCCAACACGGAATGCGAACATCTTGTTCGCTACTTCTTCTATATCATATATTGTTTGATATTTTATACAATGATTTTATACGATCGAGTCAGCTATTTTATAAAATATAGTGAGGGAGACGTTTTTATTGAAGTTTTAGTGAGGGAGACGTTTTTATTGAAGTTTTAGTGAGCAAGATGTTTTTATTGAAGTTTTAGT
>JAACUG010000129.1 GCA_009993045.1 Cyanobacteria bacterium CG_2015-22_32_23 | reverse complement strand
GGGAACTTGACTCATTGATCAAGTTTGAGTAAGTTTCATAGAGCGGATTAGTATTAGTGATGTAGAGAATGATCGAGTCACGGTGTTATTTCACAAGTTACCAGATAGTTTACAAGAAATGGCGATGGAAATCTATGAATTTTGTCCTGATGTTATTGATCAAGGATTTGGTTGTATGGATGATATATTAGTTATGATGTCAAAATCTGGTCAAAAAATGGATGAGTTAACAAAAGCGTTACTTGAAGGAGTTAACATGAATAACCCCGATTTTGGGCTGAAAATTTTGGAAAATGCTCTTAAAACAGAACAAAAAGTAAGTTTATGGTGGGATTAAATTAACTATTTCATGACATTAAAATAATATCTCTAATGACCTCTTTTTTTTATCCCTTTTCTATATACATTAGACGATGATCTAAAATCAATTTAATCACACTTTTGAGACTTTCTTTTAATTTTTCGATGATTTTTCCTCAGCTATTTTCTCCGTAAATTTCAGGAGAAATAACCCAGTATAAGACTTCTATAAATCTATTTTTGTCGATAAAACACCCCAATACCATTATGTACTTTTGCGGCTGTTATGGATGAGCGATCAATAATTTCACCGCCTAAATACATTTGTGTTGAACTACCACCGTCTAAATTTAACGCCGATACTGCACCTATTTTTTGTAAAATTTGAGCAAATTCTTCTAAGGTTGCACCATTACCACCAATGCGGTTATGTACTGCTACTAATATAATTTTACCTTGATTATCAACAGCTACAGCACTTCTAGACGCTTTTTGAGTGTTAAAGGCTTTACTGAATTTTTCTCCTTCACCGTTTAAGATAATTTGATTATTTAAAAGCAAAAGAGGACCAGCACCGATAATATAAGGATAATTAGCAAAATTTTTCGGAATTGTCTCCGTATTTAAAGTAATTTGGTCATTTATCGTCAATTTATCCGCCAAAGTTTTTGCACTTCTAAACACTAATAAATAATTTCCTCGTTGTATAGGGATAGAATCTTCTCCTGCTTTACCGCCGATAATTTTATTTTTAACGGTATTATTTTCGACAATGACGACGATTTCATTATCGCTCAAGGTATTGTAACTATTGCCCCAACTTTCGGTATAACGAGCTATTCCTGCTTGAATGTAACCACTATTAATATAATTATTGATTAGGCCATCGCCATTATTGATAATTATACTTTCCTCTATCATAAGGCGACCAAATTGTACATCACCCATATCATTCCATGCCATTACTCCACGATTTAAAATAGGGCTAGATAACCAATTATCACGATTTTTTATTGTGCCTAAAGGTAACTGATTTTTGCGGTTAAAAAAACCTGCATTGATAGCTGCTATGGCTTCTAAATTTTGAGCAGTAGTTTTTAAAGGTGCAGAGCCAATAACCGTATTATTATTCGATAAAATGGGTTGTAAATCTAAGTTAAAACTTTTTATATTAACCTTTAAAGAAGATACTAAAAAAGAATCTTGATTATTATTTAAACTAACATATTTTCTACTTAAAAATATATCATTATGCCAACTAATATCACGAGGAATAATGGCAGAAGGTTTTATATCTATCAATAAAAGATTAGGATTAGCAGAAGTAACTTTAATATTATTAAACCCTGATAAATTAACATTAACGAAAGTTTGATTATCTTTAGTATTAACTGTAAATAAATTACTTTTTGACGGTGGTTTATTATTTAATATTTCATCGCCTTCTACTTCTTGAAGACCAGAATTATCTAAAGAAGGAAATGGTTTTATGTTATCTAATAAATTAGGATTAGCTTGAGCATTGATAGCAATAATTGCTTGATCTTTTCCTTGACTTACTTGAAAAAAACTAGGTTTATCTAACTCAATAATAATTTTTTTACCATTACTATTAGGAGCTTCATACACTTTATTAACTTGAGATAAAAGAGTATTTAAGGATAAAATATTGTTATTATTAATAATTTCAATACCAGTAGTTTTTATTAAATTAGTTATATCTAAATAGCGATAAGGATTATTAAATTTTGTAGGTAAAATATTATGATAATTAAACCACTGAATAGGTTGTTTATCTGTGTTACTGGTACTCATTAATTCTATACCTAAAATAGATTCTCCTCTCATATCACTAATTCCCGTATGAATTTCATCATCTTCTTGCCACTGTATCCACGGAAGATTAACAGTTTTTTCATTAATAAAAACTTCTTTACCTTGAGAAATAATATTAATAGGAATATTTTGAGCCTTTACTCCATCGATAAATAAAGGAAAAATATTAACGATAAAAACTGATAAAAAAATTAATAATAAGAATTTAGATTTATAAAACTTCATAAATAATATAATAATAAATATTAGTAACAAATAATTATCTTAATGTGAGTCGAATCTTACAAATTTTGTTCCCCATATCGTTACATTGTCATTAATTAGATTAACTTTTTAAACAATTTTACTTTTAGATGAAGAGGAATTTTGCTTAAGATCAGGACAGAAAAAACAATTGATGTTATATTTTAACAAAATGGACTTGTCCGAGTTGTGGTAGTCATCATGATAGAGATGAGAATGCGAGTAAGAATATAAGAGCAGAAGGCATTAGAATAATAAAGACGGATGG
>JAACUG010000113.1 GCA_009993045.1 Cyanobacteria bacterium CG_2015-22_32_23 | reverse complement strand
ATTAGACGAGATTTTCCTGAGTTAGCTAGTAAGTATTTCTACAGTAAACCTTATTTTTGGACAGGTGCTTATTTTGTGGCAAGTTGTGGTGGTGTCACTGTAAGTCAGCTAAAAAAATATGTTGAGAATCAAAAAACTCCTCAAAAATAAGGAATTAAAATGTTTTATTTGCTGGTCAAAATTCCTGCCGTAGGCATTGCGTAGCAGTCCACCAGTTAATTTCTGTGGGATTTTTTTTTGTTGAGAAATAGCGGGAGTCCTCTTTTGACATTTAAGATAGACAAAATCGCACTAAAATCGAGAATATTACCCTTCATCTTTATTCTCAATTACTTGATTTTGATCGGTTAATGCACCTAATTTCTTTATTAATTGCTTATCCAGAGTTAGGTAATTTACAATATGCCTATCCTGATATTTTAGAGGAAATATTTGGTAATTCTGTTACTTTTGATGATGCTATTAGCGAAATAACAGCTATTATGGCTAAACTTAAAGGAAACATTTATGCTGATAAACTAGCTATTGAAAATGATTTACAATTCCTTATTAATTATGGATTAGTTAAACAGAATAATACTCAATTAAATCATGGTTTAAGTTTTATTGAACTAACAAATATTAACTATAATTGTGATGAAGTTATTACCCATTATGCTTCTGATAAATATATTTTTGAGAGAATATTAAATACTATAAAAACTATTATATTTTACCCTTTTTGTCAAGAACTTAACCCCATTATTTTACAAGAAATTAATGATAATAATGAAAAAAAATATTACAATCCTGATCCAAAAAAAAAATACATTCCAATTTGTGAAGGGCATTTAACTAATTTAACAGCACAATTATTAAGCATAGAAAAAATGTCTTTATCTTCTCTAAAAAGTCGTAAAGACTTACTCAGAAAAGATATTGAATTTATCCTTAAACCTTATCAAATTTTACCCAAAACTATGCGTAATGGTTATTTTCTCGGTACTGGTATCCTTTCTGAAGGAGAATTAATTAATACATTCCGTCTCCTGCAAACCCAAACCAAAAATATTGATGATCCTCTCGCCCTCAATTTATACAATAAATTTCAACAGAAAATGAAATGGGCTCATTTTGATGATAACTACATTTATCCTGTCAGAGCGATCGCCAATAGATCGATGATTGATATTGATTCATTAGACTTACAAACTTTGAGTAATCAGACACAGAGAATACAGGAAATTATTGAACAGGGAAAATTAGTAAAACTAAATAAATTTGCTAATCGTGGCAGTTATGAAGGAGAAGAAAAAGGAGCTTTTTGTGCATGGTTATTACAGATAGTTTTTTATAATTTTGCATGGTATCTAGGATTTGAACACGAAGGTGGAGAAAATAATAAATTATTCCGTTTTGAGCGGTTAGATAGACTTTATATTCAGCAGGAAATAGATAACAGTAGAACGATAACAGAGCAGAAAAAAGCATTAAATAAATTAACAAAATTGTTATCAGCTAGTTATGGAATATATTTAGGAAATAATGTTGAACGACAAAGATTATTTTTTAGCAGTAAGAAAGAGGAAAAAAAACAAATAGAAGTTACAGTAGAATTATGGTTTAGTGAAAAAATATTTGGCTTTATTGCAGAAGGAACAAAAAGATTCCCTAGTCAACAAATGAAGATGACAAAACCTTCTCGTTTAATATTTAAGAATAATCCCTCTTTATTTAGTTTAAGTAAAAGTAAAGATAAACAAAAACCTTATCGTTTTCAGGTAACACTACCAGAATGGTCACTAAATGATTTTGATTTGATTAGATGGATACTAGGCTTCGGCGGAGAGGTAACAGTACATAAACCTGAAATATTAAAACAGAAAATTATTGAATTATCTAGCAATACTATAAGAGTTTATCAAGACCAGAGTCCTCACTCCTAGTTGTCGGCATTTTTGTAGCCTGTTTCCATTAATTCCACTACCCCGAAGGATAGCGACAATAGTCAAGTTAAAGATAGTACTGAATATATTATCAATATTAAACATGTTTCCATTAATTCCACTACCCCGAAGGATAGCGACCCCGACGATTACGACTACCCTGTCGTTTTTGTCGATAAGTTTCCATTAATTCCACTACCCCGAAGGATAGCGACGGGGGGAAAAAGTAGAGAAGAGCGTTTGGTTCTTTACCGAAGTTTCCATTAATTCCACTACCCCGAAGGATAGCGACAGAAATAACTTGATCGCCGCCTAACATTCCCATCAGTAGTTTCCATTAATTCCACTACCCCGAAGGATAGCGACCCGATCTAGGTTACTTTGATTCTTTCTCTAGCTTCTTATACATTGTTTCCATTAATTCCACTACCCCGAAGGATAGCGACCCCCCTATTTTAACCCCTTACCCTGTCTAATGTCTAGGAGCAGTTTGCGAGGCTCATCAAAAAATATCCAAGATTGCTTTTTCTCTATCATAAAATACATAGTTAAAACCCTTGCTCTGTCTATTGTCGAGGCTCAGGACGAGTTTACTGGATTTGAGGTCATTTTGGTTGAGGGTCGCAGTCCTATAATAGACCTCTTGCAAAATAAAAAGTAAAATCTATTTTAGGATGAAAAACGTTAATTTCTTAACTCATTACTCATTACTCATTACTCCACTTCTGCAAGAAGTCTAATGATTGATTTTCCTTAATTTACTGGTTGCGAACCTGAGTGAAGAACCATGAGAAAAATTTGTTCAGTCAACCCTAATTGATTTAAAATTAACAGTAGAGACGTAACAAATAAACAAAAATTAAACACATAATCTATAACAGATTCTACAATCAATATATAGATATAGTTGTAGATTACTAAATAAAAATATATGGTAGCTTCTTTTAAATTATCAACGGATGTAATTCCTGTTAAATGTAGTGGTGCTTTTGCCCTCATGGACAGTCTTTGTCGTCATGGTGTCAAGCATATTTTCGGTTATCCGGGGGGTGCTATTTTACCTATTTATGACGAGTTATATCGCTCTGAAGCAAGGGGAGAATTGCAACACATCCTCGTCAGACATGAACAAGCGGCCGCTCACGCTGCGGATGGTTATGCCCGTGCAACGGGGAAAGTGGGGGTTTGTTTTGGTACTTCAGGGCCAGGGGCGACTAACTTAGTTACTGGTATTGCCACCGCACAGATGGACTCGATTCCCATGGTAATTATTACAGGACAAGTATCCAGAGCCGCTATCGGTTCTGATGCGTTTCAAGAAATTGACATTTTTGGCATTACTTTACCCATTGTTAAACATTCCTATGTGGCTCGTAACGCTAAAGATATTCCTTGGATTATTGCCCAAGCGTTTCATATCGCTAGTACAGGCAGACCAGGTCCTGTTTTAGTTGATATTCCTAAAGATGTTGGTTTAGAAGAATGTGACTATATTCCTGTTAATCCGGGAGAGGTGAAGTTATCAGGTTATCGTCCGACGGTTAAAGGTAATCCCCGTCAAATCACGGCGGCAGTAGAATTAATTGCCTCGGCAAAACAACCTTTACTATATGTTGGCGGTGGTGCAATTTCTTCTAATGCTTATGGTCAAATTCAAGAATTAGCCGAACGTTTCCAGTTACCTGTTACCACCACTTTAATGGGTTTAGGTGCATTTGATGAACATAATCCTCTTTCGGTGGGAATGTTAGGAATGCACGGTACTGCTTATGCTAACTTTGCTGTGTGTGAATGTGATTTATTAATTGCCGTTGGTGCTAGATTTGATGATCGAGTTACGGGTAAACTAGATGAATTTGCTGCTCGTGCAAAAGTAATTCATATTGATATTGATCCTGCGGAAGTTGGCAAAAATCGTCGTCCTGATATTCCTATTGTGGGTGATGTTCGTCAAGTTTTAGAACAGATTTTACAACGGGCTAGGGAGTTAGATTTACCCGAAGGAGATACTTTAACTCAAGATTGGTTAGCTAGAATTGATCGTTGGAAACAAGACTATCCTTTAGTTATTCCTCATCCCGATGAAACTATTTCCCCTCAAGAAGTAATTGTGGAAGTTGGTCGTCAAGCTCCTAATGCTTATTATACTACTGACGTTGGACAACATCAAATGTGGTCTGCACAATTCTTAAAAACAGGTCCCAATCGTTGGATTTCTAGTGCTGGTTTAGGTACTATGGGTTTTGGTTTACCTGCGGCTATGGGTGCAAAAGTAGCTGTACCTGATGAAGAAGTTATTTGTATTAGTGGTGATGCTAGTTTTCAAATGAATTTACAAGAATTAGCAACCCTTGCTCAATACAACATTAAGGCAAAAATTGTCATCATTAACAACGGTTGGCAGGGTATGGTTCGTCAATGGCAGGAAACTTTCTACGGTGAGCGTTATTCTTCCTCTAATATGGAAATTGGGATGCCCGATTTTCCTCTTTTAGCTCAGGCTTTTGGTGTTAAAGGTTTAGTTGTTCATCATCGTAGTGAATTATCTCAGGCGATCGCCGAAATGTTAAATTATGACGGGCCTGTATTGTTAGATGTTCATGTTAAACGAGATGAAAACTGTTATCCTATGGTAGAACCGGGAAAAGCTAACTCTCAAATGTTAGGACTACAAAAACAATCTCCTGATATTCCTAAGAAAGAAATCGTTATCTGTAATAATTGTGGTACAAGAAACCCTGCGGATAATCATTTTTGCCCTGAATGCGGTAGTAAACTGTAATTTTTTTTAAAAGTACTTTATAGTAGCGTAGCATTGTCATTTTAGATTTGATGTGCTGCGTTATTTTTGTTTAAAGTTAAATAATTATAAATCTAATCTTGATCATTTTCCTTGATAGAAGAGGAAGATAAATAGTTAACTTGAGTGGGATAAGCAAACTCTAATTGATAGTGAGAAAAAGCATTTTTAATAGCTAAATTAACCTCATTTCTTGCTAAACGATAAACTCTTATATCATTACTATCAACATAATAAATAACCTCAAAATTAAGGCTAAAATCACCAAAACCATAAAAATAAGCTAAGTCAAAAGTTATATTTTCAATATTATTTATGGCTTTTTCAATTATGTCTGGAATTTGAGCTAATATTTTATTATCAGTTTCGTAAATAACTCCAATTTTTAAAATAACTTGTCTTTGCTCCATGCGTTTAAAATTACGCAATCTTGAATTAGTTAAATCGGTATTTGCTAAGATTAATTGTTCTCCCGTTATAGCTTTTATTCTTGTTGTTTTGATGCCAATATGTTCTACATGACCAATAAAATCACCTACGGATATTAAATCAGAAATTTCAAAAGGGCGATCAAAAAGTATTGCAAAATAGCTAAATAAGTCTTGTAAAATTCCTTGAGAAGCTAAAGCTAAAGCCACACCACCAATACCTAAACCTGCAATAATTGCGGCTATATCAAAACCTAAATTACTCAGGATAGAAATAAGTCCTAATCCCCAAAATATAATTCTAATGGCAGGAAATAAGGCTTTAATATTTCGTTCTATTATGGAGTCTGAATTGTGATATTTTTCACTATAATAATAAATAACAATTTTTGATATATCTACTAAAAATTTAGTGACATAAATTGTGGTTATAATAATAACAATAGTTTTAACTGTAGCTAAAATTGCAGGATTTAATTGTGCTTCTTTTATTGCTAAATATAACAACCCAAAATAAGCGATAGGTACAAAATATTTATCAACAATTTCTATAATTTGATCTGTGAGGATATTTTCTGTTTTTTTACTAAATTTTTTAAGTTGTCTAAAAATAATATTTCTACTAATTTTAAGAAAATAATAACCTAAAATGAGAATACTAAAAGCGATAATTAAATCTGTAATAAAATTTTGTAAACTGTCTGATAAATTAAAAATATTCTCTAACATTATTTCAATTAACGGCTATTTTAAGTAATAATTTAAGTTACCATCTTAACAATATTTTAATCTTGAGGTTATTTACCATGAAGTTATCTTTTTTGAAAATCAAATTATTATGGCGAAAATTATTATCTGTAATGATTATTTTTTGCTTAACAACCCTTATTTCTTCTTGTAGTTTTAACAATGCTCCACAGAATCAATCAAGACTTATTCAAGCTATTTTAAGTGATCCCAAAACATTTAATGCCGTTTTATCTCAAGAATCCCCTAATATTTTCGGTTTAACCTACGAAGGATTAGTTATCGAAAATCCTCTCACGGGGAAAATTGAACCAGCTTTAGCACAATCTTGGACTATTTCTGAGGATAAATTAAGCATTATTTTTACCTTAAAAAAAGATTTAAAATGGTCTGATGGTGAACCTTTAACCGTTGATGATGTAGTTTTTAGTTATAACCAATTATATCTTAATGAGGAAATTCCTTCTAATGCTAGAGATAGTTTAAGAGTAGGACAAAGTAAGGCTTTACCTATAGTTGAAAAAGTTAATAATTTACAAGTTAAATTTACAATTCCTGAACCTTTTGCACCTTTTTTAGAAAGTACTGGTTTATCAATATTACCTCAACATATTTTAGCGGAAAAAGTGACCACTAAAGGAAAAGATGGTAAACCTATTTTTCTCTCTTTTTGGGGTGTAGATACTCCTCCAGATCAATTAATAGTTAATGGTGCATATAAATTAAAAAGTTATGCTACTTCTCAACGATTAATTTTCACTAAAAATCCTTATTATTGGCAAAAAGATGAAAATAATAATCAACTACCTTATATTGAAGAAGTTGTGTGGGAAATTGTTGAATCTACAGATACTTCTATTGTACAATTTCGTTCTGGTAATTTAGATTCTATTGCCGTTTCTCCTGAATATTTTTCCTTACTTAAAAAAGAAGAAAATCGAGGTAATTTTACTATTCATAATGGTGGTGCTGCTTATGGTACAACTTTTATGAGTTTCAATCTTAATCAAGGTTCAAGAAATGGAAAACCCCTTATTGATCCTATCAAATCTAAGTGGTTTAATAACGTTAATTTTCGTAAAGCGATCGCCTATAGTATTAACCGAGAAAGAATGATTAACAATATTTATCGAGGTTTAGGAGAAGCGCAAAACTCACCAATTTCTGTACAATCACCTTTTTATGATGCCACCATTAAAGGATATAATTATGATCCAGAATTAGCAAAAAAAATACTATTACAAGAAGAGTTTAAATATGATGAAAATGGAAGGTTATTAGACAACGAAAATAATGAAGTAAGATTCACTTTATTAACCAACGCAGGAAACAGAATTAGAGAATCTTTAGGTTCACAAATAAAGCAAGATTTAAGTCAAATTGGTATCACCGTTGACTTTAGTCCTATCGCTTTTAGTGTATTAGTAGATAAGCTCACAAATTCTTTAGATTGGGAAGCTCATATTATTGGTTTTGGTGCAGGAAATGAACCTAATGGCAACTCTAATTTATGGTTTCCTGACGGTAATTTACACCTTTTTAATCAAAAACCCCAACCAGGAAGGCCCCCAATTCAAGGTAGAATTATCGCTGATTGGGAAGCTAAAATTGGTAATTTATACATTGAAGGTGCGAGGGAATTAAACTTTGAAAAAAGAAAGAAAATTTACGATGAAACTCAACAATTAGCCCAAGAATATTTACCACTAATTTATTTAGTTAATCCTTATTCTTTAGCCGCCGTGAGAAATCGTATTGAGGGAGTTGAATATTCAGCTTTAGGAGGTGCATTTTGGAATTTAGAAAAACTTAAAATTAAACAAAATTAACCTAATCTAATCGTGAAAATTGACTAGCAATATCACTATCAGTAAAATTAGCCACCCAACCTTGAGGATTATTAAAAAAACGAATTGCAATAAAATCAGGATTCTCTCCCATATCGAACCAATGACGAGTATTTGCAGGTACACTAATTAAATCGCCTCTAGTGCATAACACTTCAAATACTTGATTTTCGATGTGTAAACTAAATAAACCTTTACCATGAACAAAAAAACGAACTTCATCTTCACTATGGGTATGTTCGTTTAAGAATTTCTCTCGGAAAGCCTTTTTCTGAGGATTATCCCTCGTTAAACTGACAACATCAACACTTAAGTAACCTTCCTCCTGAATCAATTTATCAACTTCACGTTTATAACCTGTTAAAACTTCCTCTTGAGTTGCACCAGATTTTAAACTCTCGATGGTTTGCCATTGTTCAAATCTTACCCCAACTTGTTTTAATTCATTGATAATTTTAGTTATTTTGTCAGCTTCACCGACAGTATTACTATCAAAAATTGGTGTGGTTGGTTTATCGTCATCAAATATTTTTAAACTACTCATAATTTACCTTTAATATTCATAATTTTTAATTCACATTCCATTAAATATTCTATCGCTTCCAAATGTCGTAAAGCCGAAGCCATATCCTTACCCCAAGTATAAACTCCATGCCCTCGAATTAGATAACCCCAACAAGGAATATCTGTTTTTAAATAGTTAATAACTTCCTCCGCTAAAATCCCTATGTCTTGAGTATTTTCAAAAATTGGCATTTTAACGACACTTTCATGGGTAGAAATACCGCTAAACGCCTTTAATAACTCATAACCTTGCCATTGCCAAAAAGACTCATTAATTAATAAAGAAAGTATAGTACTATTAATAGAATGAGTATGCAACACACAGCCTAGAGAATTATCCCAAGCGTATAAACTGGTATGAAGGAGAGTTTCCGCCGAAGGTTTTTTATCGTCTTGAGGATTTCCTTTCAAATCCACTACCATAATATCATCAGGGGTTAACTTACCTTTATGTTTACCCGACACAGTAATGGCACAATAATTATTATCTAACATGACGGAAAAATTACTGCTAGTGGCAGGAGTCCATCCTTTAGCGTCTAAAAAATTAGCTGTCTCAATAATACTATAAGTTGCTTTGTGTAAATCTTCTGATGAATAAGTCAATTTCACTAATCCTTTTAAATCAAAATTCATTATAAATTATCCCTCAGTAATTAGCAATCTAATGAATCGAAAGTGTACCATTAAAACTTCATAAAGTGCTTTATTTTTTCTCGCAAAGACGCAAAGGCGCAAAGATGTTAATGTAATAAGATCAAGATTAGATAAGGTACAAAGGTTTTTTACATTTATTCACTATTGTTATATTTGAACTTTTTTATGAATAATCAATTATTTTACGGCGATAATTTAGAGGTTTTAAGAAGACATATTAAAGATGAATCGGTGGATTTATGTTATATCGATCCTCCCTTTAATTCTAAGCGTAATTATAACCAAATTTATAACAATATTGGTAAAGAAGATCGCGCTCAAGCACAGGCTTTTATTGATACTTGGACTTGGGATGATTTAGCTAATTTAGGTTTAGTTGAAATTAAAGAAAATTATCATGGTAAATTCACTCAAAAAACCGTTGACTTAATCTGCGGATTAGAGCCAGTTTTAGGCAAGGGAAGCCTTTTTGCTTATCTCGTTAATATGACTTTAAGAATAGTGGAAATTCATCGAGTTTTAAAGCCTACAGGTAGTTTTTATCTTCATTGTGATCCCACTGCGTCTCATTATTTAAAATTAGTTTTAGATGCCATTTTTTGCTCTCAAGGCGGTGATTTTATCAATGAAATTATCTGGACATATGATTCTGCTGGTAGAGCAACTAAAAATTTTCATAAAAAACATGATGTAATATTTTGGTATAGTAAAAATTCTAAAAGTTGGATTTTTAATGGCAAAATAGAAGGAGTCGGAGTAGAAAGAAATGCAACTAACCATATGAAACTAGGAGAAGAAAATGGAAGAAAATATTATCAAAAAGTAGATAAAAAATCAGGAAAAATTTATAAATGGTATTTAGATGATTGTAAAATTAGAAATGATTGGTGGGATGATATAAATGCGTTAAATAGCGAACCTGCGGATGTTATTTATATAAATGCGTTAAATCGAGAAGATAGAGAAAGATTAGGCTATCCTACCCAAAAACCAAAAGCATTATTAGAGCGCATAATTAAAGCTAGTAGTAATGAAAATGATGTTATTTTAGATGCCTTTTGCGGTTGTGGTACAGCGATTGAAGTTGCCCAATTACTAAATAGAAATTGGATAGGCATTGATATAACTTATCAAAGTATTGGGGTAGTTATTAAACGATTAGAAGATACTTTTGGTAAAGGTGTTTTAGAAAATATCACCCTTAATGGTATTCCTAAAGATATGGAATCTGCCTCCGCTTTAGCCTTGAAAAAAGATGATCGCACCCGCAAAGAATTTGAAAAATGGGCGGTTTTAACCTATACTAATAATCGTGCAATAATTAACGATAAAAAAGGTGCAGATAAGGGCATTGACGGTATCGCTTATTTTGATAGTGGTAAAGATAAACCAGAAAAAATTATTATTCAAGTCAAATCAGGGAAGGTAAAATCAGGAGATATTAGAGATTTATTAGGTACAATTGCCATAAACGAAGCAACTTTAGGAATTTTTATTACTCTTAACCCGCCCACAAAAGATATGATTAAAACTGCCAAAGAAATAGGAATTTATCAAAGTAAATTTATGAGTAATCCTGTGGATAAAATTTCTATAGTTACCGTAAGAGAGATAATTGAAGAACAAAAAAGACTTGATATAAGATTAGTTTTAGAAGTGTTGAAAAGTGCTGAAAAACAAACGGAAATTAAAAGCGATCAAATTAACATTAATTTTTCTGAGTAAATAAAAAAAGAAAATAGATTTTTTTTAGGCTTATTACAGTTTAAAAATTTGCATAAAAATTCAATCTTATCCTGATAAATAAATGTTGCTTTAAATTCTAAAATTTTATGGTAGAAATTATTATTTGCGGTGTGCCTGAAGTTAACGACTATATTACTCAGATCTTGCACCTCGTTAAAAATTAACTGGTGATGCTAGGGCAAAGGGCAAAGGACAAAGGGATTAAAATTGACTCAAACTATACTAAAATTGATTTTTTGACTTTTGTTTATTAAGTATTTTTGATCTGATGCAAGATCTCAGTATTATTGTATTTTAAACTACTTTAGGGAATTAGAAAAATTAACCGATAGTTGGTGCTAAAAATTTAATGGTTAAGGTAATAACAGCTAAAAGTAAACCACCGATAACACTTATAAAAATTCCTCTGTTAGTAAACTCAAGATTATCAATCCTTTTGTTAGTATCATCTAGTCTTTTCCCTAATCCATTAACATCGCTTTTAATGGTAGCTACATCAACTTTAATATCGTTTAAATCCTTAGATATACTTTCAAATTTAGAGTTAATCAAATCTTTTAACTCTCTTAAATCATTGTCTGTTACGGTACTCATGGTAAACTTCTATTATGAATAAGTCTTGTTAGCGGTAATTGCTACTTAATCCTAACTCCTAACTCTCATTTTAATCTCATTTATCTTATTTTTCATCTTTTTTATATCAGAAAACTTAAATGCGGATTTTTACTGATAATCAACCTTACTATAAATAATAGGGGATTTAAGGTGATTTGATGATAAGTATTCATGGAAAATTAATTGTATAGAGGCAATCGATTTTAAACCCATTGTTACCATAATGAGTAAGAAAAATAAAATACACAATTAATATTAATTACTCACTTATCAATAAATCTAAAATCTTCCATTAACTAATGATAATTGTTTAAGATTTAAAGTGAAATAATAAAAACTCAGTGTTGTCTTGAAATGACGTTAAAGTAAGTTTATTCTCTTGTTTAATAGCCGCACCATCACCTGTTTTTAATGTTTCTGTATTGAGATTTAATTCTCCTTTTACCATCTGAATCCAACTATAATCATCTTGTTTTAATTCATAGTTAATTTGTTCATTACAATCTAAGATTACCCCATATAAATCTACATTTTGATGAATTTTTAATGAGTTTTCTCTACCGTCAGCAGAAGCTAATAAACAAAGTTTTCCTTTTTTTTGTGCCGAAGAAAATGATTTTTGCTCATAACTTGGAGTTAAATTTCTAGTATCTGGAGTAATCCAAATTTGCAATAAATGGACAGATTCTTCATCAGAATGATTATATTCACTATGACGAATTCCAGTACCTGCCGTCATTCTTTGCACTTCTCCTTCGGGAATTGTTGCTATATTATTAATACTATCTTTATGTTCTAATTCTCCCTTAATTACATAAGTAACAATCTCCATATCTTGATGTCCATGAGTACTAAAACCCTGACTAGGTGCAATAATATCTTCATTAATTACCAATAAATTGCCAAAACCTGTATATTGAGGATCATAATAACTACCAAAAGAGAAAGTATGTTTTGTGTCTAACCAACCAAAATTTAAGTTTCCTCTTTCTGTTGAAGGGCGAATTTTTATCATTTTTTTCCTTTAATTAGATACATGATATTTTTAACTATAACAATTAAAGCTGAGAAAAAGTTTAAGATTTTTCTGACTTTTCTGATAGGATAATCAGTAATTATTAATGAAAAATTAATTATAAATATCAAGTAATAAGTGTAAGATATTATTATATTCAAAATATCAATTATTAACAAAAAAATAATTTTCACCACTAAAATATATATGAAAAGACGTAATTTTTTATCTATAAGTATTTTTAGTCTTCCCTTATTTTTAGGAGTAACTGAAGTTAAATCAGAGGAAAATAAATCTAAGAAAGTATTTTTATCTGATCAAGAATGGCAAAAAAAACTTACTGCACAACAATATCAAGTCTTAAGAAAAGAAGGTACAGAGAAACCTTTTTCTAGTCCTTTAAATGATGAAAAAAGAAAAGGAGTTTATACTTGTGCAGGATGTAATTTGCCTTTATTTAATTCATCAACTAAATATAATAGTGGTACTGGTTGGCCTAGTTTTTATGATAGTATAGCTAATGCTATTGAGACGAAAAAAGATTTTAAATTATTTATTCCACGCACAGAATATCACTGTAGTCGATGTGGTGGTCATCAAGGTCATGTTTTTATTGATGGACCAAAACCAACGGGAAAACGCTATTGTAATAATGGTATTGCTTTAAAATTTATTCCTGAAAATAGTTAATATTGATGATAAAATTATTAACTTATTACTATCATCACTCTTCATCTTTATGAGCAATTAATTGTAAATATAGACCAAGAAGAAAAGTAATAAATTATATTATCTTAATAATAAGAGATGAAGTGATTTTTATTTCTTATTTTAAGGTTTTTAAAATCAATAAATTCTAACTAATTTTTTCTTATTTACCTATAATTATTTCTAAAAAATGCCTAATAATCTAAAAAACATCTTTAATTATCGAAAATTGTCAGCAATATTTAGTAAATTTAAAAAAGTCTTATTTATCACTATTTTTTCTTTTCTAATAATAACTTCTTTTGCCCATGCTGACACCGCAAAAATTGAAAAAGCTACTTTTGCAGGAGGTTGTTTTTGGTGTATGGAATCGCCTTTTGACGAAATAAAAGGAGTTTTATCCACAACTTCAGGTTACACAGGAGGCAATGTCAAAAATCCCACTTATAAACAAGTAAGTAATGGTAAAACAGGTCATACGGAGGCGGTAGAAATCAAATATGATAGTAATTTGGTCAATTATAGTCAATTATTAACTATTTTTTGGCAAAATATCGATCCTACTGTAAAAAATAGACAATTCTGTGATGTGGGAAGTCAATATCGTAGTGGTATTTATTATCATAATGAAACACAAAAAAAATTAGCGGAAGAAACTAAAGCAAAAGTGGAAAAACAACTTAAAAAGCCTATTTTTACTGAAATAAAATCCGTTACTACCTTTTACCCTGCCGAGGATTATCACCAAGATTATTACCAAAAAAATCCTCTTCTTTATAAATATTATCGTTATCGTTGCGGTAGGGATCAAAGATTAACCGAAATTTGGAAATAAACACTAAACAAATAAAATATAGAGAATTAATTAAGGTGAAAATTTCTCATGAGTTAAAAACGGAAAAATCCTTCGCTTTTAATAATTCTCGAAGATAAAAAGTAATTAAGCTATACTTTAAAAGTAATATAAAAATCTAATTTATCCCTATCTTTTTTTATTGCTTAATTATTCATTTTCGATAACGCAAACAATCCGAAAACCAATAAAATTATAACTAGAATCAGCAGCATAATTTCCTCTTTTTGCACTACGACAATATTGTGAAGATAATGACCAAGATCCACCTCTGACAACTCTTGGTTGATTACCCATGTTAGATTGATAAGGTGATCCGTCTTTTGGTTTTTGAATATAACTATTTAGATAATGATCTTCACACCATTCCCATACATTCCCATGAACATCATATAAGCCAAAAGGATTAGGATAAAAGTTATCCACAGAAGTAGTTTTTTTCTCAAATTTACCAGTATTTTTTTTACTATCGTGATTATTTTTTGCGTCATAATTAGCAAAATCTTGAGTTATCATCTCTCCAAAGAAAAACGGTGTTTTCGTATTGCCACGACAACTATATTCCCACTCGGATTCAGTAGGTAAGCGATAAGTTCTACCCGTATATCTACTTAAGCGTTTACAAAATTCTTGGACATCTAACCATGATACTTTTTCTACTGGTAAATTATCCCCTTTATAAAAAGAAGGGTTATGTTTAATGACTCTACTGATTTTAGGAAAAGATGAAACCGTACGCCATTGTATTTGAGTTATGGGATATTTACTCACATAAAAAGAGTTTAAACTAACTAAATGTTGAGGACTTTCGTCTTTATCTCTCCCCATTTCGTTATTATTAGATCCCATCATAAATGATCCTGACGGTATAAAAATCATATCAAGATTAACTCCTTCCCCTAAATATTCCACAAAAAATTGTCCCGTATTAGAGATAATATTTTTCTTGACACTAGACATTAAACCAAATAATTTTTTTTCTGGTTCAATGGTGATAGTTTCAAAGGTGAATTTTTCGATGTTGGGATAATTCGTTTTTGGATGAATAATTGATGGTGGAATAACAATCATGGAGTTTTTTTGAACAATAGTTTCGTCAATTTCCTCCTCTAAGGAAAAGATTGAAAGACGTTTCTCTGGCACAATTTCTTCGGGAGTAAGAATATTATTCTCCGCAACACCACTTTCTTTAAATAGTTGTAACCAATCTCGTAAATATTGAGGACGTTGTTTTTGATTTAACTCCATACCCTTAATAATAGCTTTATTGAAGCGATCGCTAATATCTGGGTTAAACTGTTGAGGAGAGATTAAATCTTTATACTCCCTAAATTTAGCAGGAGTAGGTAATTGTGCCGTAACTAACACATAAAGGGTAGCGGCTAGGGAATAAATATCAGTACATGGCTTAATATTATTATGTTCTATGGATTGCTGTTCTGGAGGGGAAAAACAATCTATCATGACATTTTTATTTTTTCTTGGCGCTAAGGCAAACAACTTCACCGCTAATCCATAATCTGTTAAAATCGGCTCTTGGGAATTTTGATCAATAATAATATTTTGAGGTTTTACATCTTCATGAATACATCTATTTTGATGAAGAATATTTAAAGCTGAGGCAATTTTATTAATTAATTTTAAGGCTTCTGAAGGTTCAAATTTTCCATAACGATCAATATAAGTAGCTAAATCTAATCCTTCAACATAATTCATAACCATATATGCCTGATTATCTTCTAAAAAAACTTCAGGATAAAGGTGTGTGATATAAAGATTTTGACATTTATTTGCTACTTGCTGGGCTTGTTGAATTAATTTTTCTTCCAATTCTTCTGCATTATTAGCAGATTTCCAAAAGAGATTAATAGCTTTTATGGTAACCAGTTGAGAACTTTTCGTGTCTTTTGCTCGATAATAAAATCCTGAACCACTCCTAGGTAAAATAGATTCAATAATATATTGACCTTTATTTAATTGTTTTCCTTTTTTCCAATTGCTCATGAACACTCAAACTGGTTTTACTGCTAATTAAATCATAATAACATTCAAGGTGTATAGATAATTTTAGTCATAAAATGAAAAAATAATAAACCCTAACATAATATTAAAAAGTTAAGGTTTATTAATAGGTGATAAAACGTTATTTTTTTGCCACTTGTTGAGTTAAAATTTCTATAGCTTTTTTAAATTGTGCATCTTCGATAGTACCCACTTTTTCTCTATCTTTAATTAATACTTCCTTGTCAGCATCCGTTAACTCATAAACCACATCAGGAGTAATACCATGTTTGTTTATATCTCTACCGTCGGGAGTTAAATATTTAGCGATAGTCACTGCCATACCCGAACCATCACCTAAACCTCGTACCGATTGTACTAAGCCTTTACCGAAGGTTTGTGTACCAACAATGGTAGCTCGTTTATGATCTTGTAACGCTCCTGAAAGAATTTCACTAGCACTAGCTGATCCTCCATCAACTAAAACAACTACTGGTTTTTTCGTCAAAGCTGTCTTATTAGCGGTATGTGCATCAACCTCTCCCACCCGATCAACAGTAGTAACAATTTTACCTTCATCGATAAACATTCTAGCAATCTCAACACTAGAATATAGTAAACCCCCTGGGTTTGAGCGTAAATCGAGAATATAACCAGCAACGTTATCTTTTTCTCCTTGTATGATAGCTTGTTTCATCTCAGCGGCGGCGTTACCACTAAATTGAACTAAACGAACATAATCCACTTTACCTAACTTAGAATCAGTATCTATTCTGGCTTTAACTGGATGTATCTCAATAGTTGCTCTGGTAATGTTAAAGTTTAGAGTTTTTCCGCCTCTTTCAATCAAAATAGTAACCGATGTATTTGGTTTACCTCGAATTAAAGATACTGCGTCATTAAGTTCCATTCCTTTGGTACTTTTACCATCAATTTCTCGGATAATGTCCTTAGAAACAATCCCCGCTTTAAAGGCAGGAGTGTCTTCTATGGGGGAAATAACTACTATTTCTTGAGTTTTTTCATCTTTGGAAATTTGGATACCAATACCAGTCAATTCTCCTGAAGTGTCAATTTGCATAGACTTAAATTCTTCTGGATTCATGAATCGAGTATAGGGATCATTTAGCTTTTTGAGCATTTCCCGTATAGCTGTATAGGCTTCTTCTTTATCTTTATACTGTTTATCTAAATATTCTGTTCTAACTTCTCGCCAATCTTCCCCGTTAAAAGTTCCATCAACATAATTACGATTAACAACTTGCCAAACTTCATCTATTATCTCTTTTGGGCTATCCTGAAAAAAAGCCTGACTTTGGGAAAAACGAAGTCCAAAACCCGTAATGGCTACACTGGAAATAGCTAATGCAGTTGTACTTAGAACTAATCCACGTTTAGTAATTCTCATATTCTAAAATCTGTACTGAAAACTTATAGAAGGATTGAAAATCTCAAAGTTAAAATAAAAGGTCATTAAACAAAAGTACTTGTTAATTTTAACTAAAAGTTGCGTATCTCTTAAAATACTAACACAATTTATCAATTAGCAATGGGTTTTGAATCATCTGGATTTTCCCCTGATTAAAAAGCTGATATTTTTACTCAGATAACTGATGTTACGCAAAAATAGAATTAATTGTTGGTTTGAAGTGTCAGGTGTCGGGTTAAAGAATTGACAAGAAACATAAGTTTATTGATTTTCTTCTTTTTCTTGTAGAAGAATGAGGAAAGGGTTGCATTAACTTGCCTTTAGGATTCTAAACTTAATGTTAATGTCGAAGTAAATCTTTTGACGGAGGAATCACCTAAGTTCTTTTGTGTCTGAAACCTGAAACCTAGTACCTGCAACCTGAAACCTAGTACCTGCAACTGAAACCTAGTAAAAACATTTGAATTAGTGCGTAACTTTGAGTCAGATAATTAAAACCTAGAGTTCCCGTGATACATTAAAATAGTTGTATTTCATAATTCAATGTTGAGAATAGATTATAGCGTTAATAGATAAATCAAAACATGAGTGAAAATATAAAAAAACCAGATTTTACTGATAATTTAATTAAGTCCAATCAAGTTTTCGATGATGTAAAGTCATCTTTATCGGCGGAGGGGGTTATAAATGAAATTCCGCCGAAACAATTAACTTATGTAAAAAAAGAAAAAATATCTTATTCAGGGAAAATTATTATTTCTTTATTGGTTTCCGTAGTTGGTATTTTATATCACAATAATTGGTTAGGAGTTACAGGCTCAATTTTAGCTTTATGTTTTGCCGCTATTCAAGTAATTCCAGCTACACAGGAGTGGATTAGTTTTTTTCTGACTCCCAAAGAAAGACAAACTTTGATTGGTTTTATCGGATTAATTATTGCCACAGGAATTATAGCTAATTATTTAGGGATTTATCAACGCATTGGTTTATGGTTGAATCAGTTTAAATATGACGAATTTGGCTCTTGGGCTGAATGGGTAGGAGCTTTAGGACAAATTATGATTGCTATGTTAGCGGTTTATGTCGCATGGCAACAGTATGTAATTTCTAAAGATTTAACTATCCAACAAAATCGCATTACTCAACAACAAACTATTGATGCTTATTTTCAGGGTATTTCCGATCTAGTTTTAGGTCCTGATGGTTTATTAGAGGATTGGCCTCAAGAACGGGCGATCGCAGAGGGGAGAACTGCGGCAATTTTAGGCAGTGTTGATTCATCAGGGAAAGCAAAAATATTACGTTTTTTGTCTCGATCTCGTTTAATCACACCTTTAAGAAGAGATAGTCATTTAGGGAGACCAATTTTAGATGGTGCGGGAGGTTATGCCGAAGATCGAGAATTTGGTACAAGGGTAATTAATTTAGGAGTGGTGTTAGCTGGGTGTAATTTTATGGGGCAAGATTTACGGTGGATTGATTTAAGTGAAGCAAATTTAGTTCGAGCAGATATGTCTAAATGTGATCTGGTGAAAACAAATTTATCTCGTACGGTTTTATACGAAGTAAATTTAAAAGAAGCGGATTTAAAATCAGTAAAGTTATTTTATGGCAATTATAATACGGCAAGTCCTCGCAGTCGTACAGAAGTGCCAAATTACAATACAGGAGAATATACAGGAGCAGTAATTGAAAAATCAAATTTAACAGGAGTAAAAAATCTCAGTGAAGAAAATCGTTACTATTGTTGTTGTTGGGGGGGGGAATATACTCGTTCGACAATACCAGGAGGGTGTCAAGGTATTCCTAATTGTTTAGAAGTATCGGAAAAACAAATAGAATAAAAAACATTAGATTGCTTTGAGAAATTATGGCAAAGGGTGTAGATTTTGATAATTTTTGCAGAGATATGTGCATTAAAGACGATTAACTAAATCTCTGGCTTTGGTGATAGTTTCAGGCAATACTCCCACAATGAGAGCAAATACCGCATCAGGTACATTTTTTGCGGTTTCGGCATCAAACCAATGTTCAAATTGATTAAGTATCACTTGCGCCCTTTCATGAGATAAAGGATTATCAATAATTTGTTTTGTTAATTTTACCCATTGCCGTCTAATTAGATAAGCTCGTTGTCTGTCTTGGTTGTTTAATGGTTCAAGAAGGGATAAATTACCCACAGGAATAACATCTTGAAGATCTTGATCAAAACATCCCCCGATAATTGCTCCTGGCCCTGCAAATTCAGCATAATAAGTTTTAATTAAAATTAAGCCATTTTTTCTTTTTGGATTGATGATTAATAAATTTTTCTGGCGTAAAAAATGATCTAATTCACAGGAGGCTGAATTTGAAGCAACACTCATAATCAAATAGACTTAGTTAAAAGTAAACGACGTTTACTAGGAACAAATAAACTAAATAAATCTGTTTCTACTTGTTCGATAGTATAACCATTTTGTAAGTATAATTCTTGGGCAATTTTATTACTTGCTAGTACATGAAGATAAAGTCCATTAAATCCATGATGTTTAGCTATTTCTTGACACTTAGACAGTAGTTGAGTAGCAATACCTTGACGACGATGATTTTTACTTACGGCCAAATTAGCGACATAAGGATATTTCTTTTTTCCTTGCCAACTATAATGAGTCCGAAAAGATAACTCGACTGTACCAATTATTTCGTTAATACTTTGTTTTTGAACGATATTAGTTTTTAGTGCTATTACACAAAAATGATCCGTATCGATATTTTTCAAACGATAACGTAAATCTTCACAAACTCCTAATTTAAGAAAAGGATAAATCCATAAAGTTAAATCATTAAAGTTATTAAAACAAAGAGTTAACAAATCTCCTATATCATTAACATCATCCACATTAGCAAGTCTAACGATTACCTGTGATGATTTTTGAGGAAGAGATGATGAGATTAAAAAGTTTTCAGAATCAAATAATGATGATTGCACGAATAATAAATAATAAATTTAATAATTGATCAAGGGAAATCTCCTTAGAGGTGGTTTTTTACCCAAAAATATACCCTAAGGCTTTTCACAACAGAAGCAAAAAAAATGCAGTTTAATTGTTTATTATCAATAATAGCAATAATTCTTCTGAGAGAATAATAATTCATGTAGTTAGATTTTTGGTTAAAATTTAATTTTGTTAAGGTTTGACAACTCCCACCACTAAACCCTACGGGCTATAGTGGGGGATTCTTCCTTCACAGAACGATGCCTTACAAAAGCAGTGCCTTTACTTGGTCTTACTCTTTCTCCAGAAGCTGATGCGATACGCCCTACCGCCAACATTCGTAAACCTTCATCTCTGATATTTTTCGCCGCATTTATATCCCTGTCATGTATCGTTCCACATTTAGGACATTGCCAACTACGAATATCTAAACTTAACTTATCCATTTGATGTAGGCAGTGATTACAAGTTTTAGAACTAGGGAAGAATCTGTCCACTTCTATGTAATATTTCCCTTCCCATTCTGCTTTATATTTGAGCATTGTGCAGAATTGTCCCCAACCACAATCACTAATAGACTTAGCTAACTTGTGGTTTCTTACCATGTTCTTCACTGCTAGATTTTCTACCACTATGACTTGGTTTTCGTCCACTAATTTACGACTTAGTTTGTGTAAAAAATCTTCTCTACATCTCGTTATCTTTTCATGTACTTTAGCAACGGCTTTTCTCGCTTTATTACGGTTGTTTGAGCCTTTTTGCTTTTTAGCTAATTGTTTTTGTTTTTTAGCTAACTTCTGCTCATATTTACGGTAATGATTAGGATTGCCATATTT
>JAACUG010000112.1 GCA_009993045.1 Cyanobacteria bacterium CG_2015-22_32_23 | reverse complement strand
TTGTTCTGTCATTTATCAAGAAAAAACTGATAATTAAATAATCAAAATTATTTTAACTAATCTTGTGAGAAATTTGTTGTTTCCTAGTATGAAATTAATACGACAATCCGTAAGGTTACATTGTTAAATAATGTCTTTGCGTATCTATTTTAGTATTCTATTGAAATATGCAGAATGTGGGTTTCATATAACAAGAAAAAATGGCGAAAAATTAGTTATGAATTGTTTTGAGTATCCAACCAATAACAAAGCCAATCCCCCCAAATCTCACTATTTGCCAAAAAGGTTCATTTAAACTACTCCACTTAAATAACTCACTTTCAAGGCGCAATTCAATTTCTGTTAATTCTTTTTCGATATAATGTAATTCACTTTTGAGAGAATCTTGATGATTATTTGTTTGCTGTAAATCTTCAATTTCCTCTTGACGGCTTTCTAATGCACTTTTTCTGGCTTGATCATTTATGATTTGTTCATGACGTTGTTTTATTTTCTCTAAAGATGCTTCTAAATTGGCGATCGCATCAGTAATATTAAATTCAGACACAGAGGAGTTAGTTTCGTGGTCAGACATTCTACAATAAAAACAGGATATTTAAGGAAAATTATAACAACATGAGTTTAAATATAAAATCAAAATCTGTAGAGACGCAATTGAGTAACTTAGAATTAGCGCAATTGTTAGCGGAAAAAATGACTATTAGTTCTTCAGATTGGCATAAACTAAAAAATAATCGTAAATCTCAAGCATTGCAACAATTAACATCCAGTTTAGTATATTTACTCAATGATCAACCCGAAGAAGCATTAATGAGAATAAATCAAGCGCAAGGTTGGCTAGATAATAGTATAAAACCGCTACCTTGTCCTACTCATGGACACAAAAAAACTCATTAAGAAATGAGTTGAGAGGATTGAGAAAATTTATGAAATTGTTTAGAAAGTTTGACTTGTGTACCTTGATGATTCCATAACACTTGATCAAAAATTTGATGTAACATACATAAACCTCTGCCATTTTCTGCCTCTTCTGGAGGCAAATCTACTTTATCCAAAGGACAATTACATTCTCTGACAAATCCATTACCTTCATCACAGACTAACCAAGAATATTCTCCTCGATAGTAACAAAATTTTACTACTACCCTTTTACTAGGATCAAGTTTATTACCGTGTTTAGCGGCATTTACTAAGGCTTCTTGTAAACCTAACCTTATTTCTGGATGTAGTTGTTTGGGTATTTTTTCTAATAATAAATCAAGTATAGGACAAAGATATAAAGTAGAAGCAAAACTGACGGTTTTCCAATTACTAACATTGACAGGTAGTGAAAGAGAAATCACGTTACTAACTCCTGATTATCGATAATTAAACGGTGAATAACTATAAATATTGATGATGATTAAGTAAAAAATACTTAAAAAATGTTATCCCATCCTTAATTATATCATAATTATTAGAGTCATTAAAAATACTTAATCTTTACAAGAATTTTACAAAACCTAGATAAAATTTAAGTAAACTACTGATTTATGAGCAAAAAAAAATCCTCCCTAAAAAAATCAGGGAGAAAAAAAGAATAAAAATTAGCTTAATTGCAATAATTAATTACTTAAAGTACAGTACCTTGTAAATTTTCTGCTTCAATAGGTTTAATAAAGTATAAACGGATAAATTGACTAGCGTTAGATAAAAATAACGGTAATTTACGGATAAACTTCACAGGTGCGATAGAATTACTTGCATCAATAGCGCGTAGTTTTTCACAGTTGCTAACACAAATTTCTAAACTGTCATAAAAAGCTGGATTGTTAACATCGATAACGATAGGAAAAACTCTTCCTGCGGTATGATTAGTTTTTTCAATCACTTGTTTATCATAACTTCTAGCATCTAAACCAATAGAAGCATAAAAGTCAGCACGTTGTAAATCATTAAGATACATAGTAGCAAATACTGATAAGAGGAAAAAACGACACCATAGTCTAGCTTTCCAATCATTTAAGTATTCAGGTTTAGCTTTCATAATCGCATCAAAAAAGTCACCATGACGATTTTCGTCTTGACACCAATTTTCAAAAAACTTGAAGATAGGATAAATACGACTTTCAGGATTTTGTTCTAAATGACGGAAAATAGTAATATAACGCCAATAACCGATTTTTTCAGAAAGATAAGTAGCGTAAAAGATAAATTTAGGTTTAAAGAAAGTATAGTCACGACTTTTGGTTAAAAATCCTAAATCTAAGGATAGGTTAAAATCAGACATGGCTTTATTGAGGAAACCAGCATGACGCGCTTCATCACGAGACATGAGATTAAAACATTCGGCTAAAACTGGACTCTTATGTTTTAAACGTCTGCCTAATTCCTTATACAGTAGAAATCCAGAAAATTCAGCAGTACAAGAGCGCTCCAAAAATTCTACAAATAATTTACGAGTTTCACCATCAATATGATCCCATGATTGTTCAAAATCAGCATTACGCACAAAATGATGACGGTTATAATCTACTTTAAATTCCGCTAAAATAGCTTGTAACTCCTCTTCATTAACGCTAATGTCCATTTTGGCCATCTCGTCGAAATCAGTGGTATAGAATCTAGGAGTCAAAATTGTTTCTTTTGCAGGGGCTTTGACACCCGGACGTATTTCTTCGTATTCTGGTTTTTGAATTGTTGTTACCATAATATCTCAAAAAAGTTATATATTGCTTTGTGTCTTAAGTTTCTGTTAAATCTCAGTTTAACAAAATCTTTACCTTATCTATTATGTATTTTATTAAGAGTTGTTACCAACAATTATTTTTATGATATTTTACTTGACAAAATATAATTTTTATGCTATGCAAATTTAACATAATTATAATTTTGTACTTCTAACCTCCTTATAATCGATAAATTTATGTCGAACTCAGGTTTTAAATAAGTTATTATTAAGTCTGGAAGTCTCTTAATAAGATTAAAAATTTATGGCAAAGGCAATTTGGAATGGAGTTATTATCGCCGAAAGTGATAACTGTGAAATGGTAGAAGGAAATTACTATTTTCCTCATAATGCCATTAATCAAGATTATTTTAAACCAAGTAATACTCACACAACTTGTTCATGGAAAGGTGTTGCGAGTTATTATAGTATTGTGGTTAACGGCGAAGAAAATAAAGATGCCGCTTGGTATTATCCTAATCCTAAAGATAAAGCTGAAAATATAAAAAATTATGTTGCGTTTTGGCGTGGTGTAAAAGTTGAATCTTAAAAATAATTAACAATTAATAATAAATTCAATTTTCTCCTCTCTAAGATTAATTTTAGTTAAAAAAAATGGCTCTTCTACGGTAGTTATGATATTTTAGTAGTAAATATTCATTAAAAGTTTTGATATATAAAAGTTTGATAATTTTAAAAATGTAATTGTTATCAATTTACCATTTTAATTTAACCGAATACCTTTTTTTAGACATAATTTATCACGACGAGAAGTAAAAGAGCAAAAAAAATTTTATGAATACCCAAAAGTTACCCCATGATAATTCTACATTTTCCTTAACTAAATGGTTAGAAAATCATTGGGCAATTCCTGCTTATAGTGGTTGGGTATTAATTGGAATTGCTTTAAGTTTTTTTGGTGCGGCAAGTAATACCATGGCGGGTTGGCTTTATGTTTTAAGTGGTGTCTTGTTATCTTTATTAGGAGTAAATTTTTTTGTTTCAATACGAAATCTCAAAGGAATTGAAATAAAAAGATTACCCATAAAAGCTGTTAGCGCTGGAGATGAATTAACCGTTGAATTAATAATAAGTAATTTGACAAAAAAATCTAAGAATTTAATAGAAATTAGCGACGAAATTCCCTTAAATTTATCTAAGAAAATCATTAATCATCTTGAATGTATCCCCGCAAAAAGTGACATTAAAATAGTATCTTATTATCCTACGAAAAAAAGAGGAATTTATCCTTGGCAAAATATACAGTTAAAAACTGCTGCACCTTTTGGATTATTTTATAGTAGTAGGCAAAAATCCGTAGAAGCTAAAGCGATTGTTTACCCTCAAATTTTACCCTTACAAACCTGCCCATTAATAGATAATATTGGTAATCAAGAAGCAAGACAAAGACAAAGTGATAAGGTTTATCAAAATTCTACAGAAGGAGTAACCAAAACATTACGTCAATATCGTTACGGTGACGCAATTCGGTTGATACATTGGCGTAGTAGCGCCCGTTTCGGAGATTTACAAGTAAGAGAATTAGAAACTATCACTGGAGGAGAAGAGATTATTCTTTGTTTAGATAACTCTTGTCAGTGGGAAGACAAATATTTTGAAGAAGCCGTAATTGCAGCCGCTTCCATGTACTTTTATTGTAGTCATCAACAATTAGATGTAAAATTATGGACAGCAGATATAGGTTTAATTCACGGTAGTCAAGTAATGTTAGAAACCCTTGCCAGAATTAATTATGGAGTAACAATAACCACAGAAATTCCTACTACTCCCGTAATTTGGTTATCTCAAGATATTAATTCCTTGTCATTATTAGCTAATGGTAGTCGTTGGTTAATATTTCCTTTCCTAGATAAAAATTTAGGTGATATTAAAGAAAATTTAACTAAAGGAATCTTTTATAGTGAAGAAATATCTTTACAATCTCAATTACAAAAACCTTTTAACTATTAAAAATTATGGTTTATTTATAGAAGGATTTGTATTTTTATTCCCAGAAGAATTAATATTAATTATTTTTGGATTTTTTTGAGACGATGAAGGAATATTTTTTTTCTCTATAATTAGATTACCTTCATGTTTGAGTAATAAAGATAATGATTGATGATTTGAAATCGCTTCCATAAAATTAGGTTTTATTTTTAATACTTCTTCATAACTATTTATCGACTGTTGATATAAGCCTAAATTTGCTTGTAAAATAGCTAAATTATAATAAGATTTAATATGAAAAGAATTAAGACGAATAGCTTGTTGATAACTTTTTATTGCCTTTGGATAATTACCTAACTCTTGATATATTATCCCTAAATTATAATAAGCCTCTACCAAATTAGGATTAACTTCTAAGGCTTTTTTATAGTCTTCTATGGCACTTTGTTTATCTTCTAATTGATAATAAATACCACCTCGATTATAAAATATTTGAAAAAAACTATTATTAATTTTTATGGCCATATTATAGTCTTCTAGTGCCTCAATTAATCTATTCAATTTACTATAAATTAAACCTCTTTTATAGTAGGCAAAAAAACTTAAATTATTAAATACTATTTCTTGATTATAATTTTTTAATGCTTCTTCATAATTACCTAAATCTTGATATATATATCCTCGCCAATGATAAGCTAAACCATCATTATTTTTAAATTCAATTACTTGAGAAAAATCCCTTAATGCACCTTGTTTATCTCCTAATCTATATTTACAGATTCCTCGTAATAAATAAGTATTAGGAATAGTTTTATTTTCTTTTAAGGCTTTATCATATAAAATAATAGCTTCTTTATAATTACCTTTTTTGAAAAAATTTTTAGCAAATTGTAATAAAGGATAATTAACAGGCAAAACTTCGTTAATATAATAACTTAATCCTCCCATATAAAGTAAATTAGAAGAAATTATATTGATTATATTACTCTTTTTATCGTTGTTATTTAATAAATCTATCGTAGTAAAACCTAAATTAATTATCGAATATTCTTTGATATTAACTTGAAATTTATTAGGGCAAATCAAGCAAACTATAATTTGATGAGCTTTAATTTCTGAAAGGGTTAAATTTAATTTAGTTTCATTAACATTACCTTGAAAAGTTTTAACTAAAATTTTAATATGAGTAGCTTTTTTGACTAGAAAATGACTATTTACCAAATTAGTTTCAGAATTTTGATGATATTTATTATTATCTAACCACACTAAATGACCAAATCTCGACAAAAAGGCTTCTACTCCTAATTTACGATAAAAAATTGTTTCTAAAACTTCTTTTAAAGGATAAGTTAAATTATATTTATTCGCAATATCTTCTGATTCTAAAATTGATTCTACTTTAATTTTTTCGATAATTTCTTTTTTGATAAAAGTTACTTCACTATGTAGATAATTTTCTTCACAAATAAGCAATTTCCCCAAGGTTAAACGAGTTAAAAAATCTTGTTGTTGTGCTTTTAGTGGTGCTTTCCATTCCATTATTAATACAATAGTAAAGTACTAATTCTATTTTAGTCTTTTAGATAACTTTATCAAGTATTAATTATTAACGCCATAATTGTGTAGAAAATGTGCCGTTAGATTTTATATCTAAAGTCAATTTAATAGTTGATTTGAGGTAATGTCAATGATAGGATAAGCAACATAATTATAGTTTAATAAACATTAATGAGTACTAATTGGTCAAATTTACTCACTCAACTTTTAGATAAACAATCCTTAACTCAAGCACAAGCAGGAGAATTAATGCAAGGATGGTTAAAAGAAGAAATCTCTCCTGTGTTATCTGGGGCAATTCTTACCGCTATTCAAGCTAAAGGAGTTTGTGCTACAGAATTAGCAGGAATGGCTCAAGTATTACAAAGTCAATGTCACAAACCAGAAAATATCACTCATGATTATCCTGTGATAGATACTTGTGGTACAGGAGGTGATGGATCTTCTACTTTTAATATTTCCACCGCCGTGGCATTTGTCGCTGCGGCTGCTGGTGTAAAAGTGGCAAAACATGGTAATCGATCTGCTTCTAGTAAAGTAGGGTCTGCTGATGTGTTAGAATATTTAGGGATCAAGCTAAACGCAGAAGAAACTGTATATAAAAAGGCATTAAACGCAGTAGGAATTACTTTTTTATTCGCCCCCGGATGGCATCCTGCCATGAAATTCGTTGCACCAATACGCAAAGAGTTGAATATTAGAACTATTTTTAATTTATTAGGTCCTTTAGTCAATCCTTTACAACCCACAGGGCAAGTAGTTGGAGTGTATTCGAGTCAGTTTATCGAACCCATGACTCAGGCTTTACAATATCTATCCCTAGAAAAAGCTATGGTTTTACATGGTAGGGAAAAACTTGATGAGGCTGGATTAGGAGATATAACAGATTTGGCTTTCCTAAACAATGGTAATATTACTGTTACTACCCTTAATCCTCAAGAGTTAAATCTTACTCCTGCACCTCTTTGGTCTTTAAAAGGTGGTAATGTGGAAGAAAATGCCGACATTCTCAAAAAAATACTTCAAGGGAAAGGGACAAAACCACAATCTGAAGTCGTTATTTTAAACGCTTCCCTCGCTTTACAAGTATCTGGTTTAATACCTATGGGAAATCACTCTCAAGGTATAGAAAAAAGTCGTGAAATTCTTGCTAGTGGTGCACCATGGGATAAATTAACAGAATTAGTCAAGTTTTTTAGTTTATAAAGTTTGTGTAAAGTGCATAACTATAATTACTTACATGAAAAGATTTACAAGTTGAGTTATAATTTTGCTCAGTATCAGTCCTAAAATATATTGATTATTCTTTAAAATTACTATTATTATTAATTCTGATTCCTCAGCTAAATTTTAGCTTTATGGATATTTTTCATTCTAAATTCTTACCCTGTATCTTACAACCTAACTAATGGCAAATCACAACTAACCAACAATGAATGAATCTGATTTAAACTTAGCAGAATATCTCGAACCATCGGCACATAAACCTATTAATCGCACTAATCCTCCCCTTCGTCAAGGGAAAAAAGTTAGACAAGGAAACGAGTCACAAGAACAAAATATGAATTCTAATATAATTATACCTAGTAACGTAGCCCAAATAAAAGTAATCGGAGTTGGTGGTGGTGGTTGTAATGCAGTCAATCGCATGATACAAGGTAATGTGGTAGGGGTTGAATTTTGGCAAATAAACACCGATGCCCAAGCCTTAGCTCAATCCATGGCTACATATTGCTTACAAATCGGACAAAAACTCACTAGAGGGTTAGGCGCTGGAGGAAATCCAGCCATCGGGCAAAAAGCGGCGGAAGAATCCAGAGATGAAATTGCTAAAGCCTTAGAAAATACTGATTTAGTGTTTATTACAGCAGGAATGGGCGGTGGTACAGGTACGGGTGCTGCCCCCATTGTGGCAGAAATAGCCAAGGAAATGGGGTGTTTAACCGTCGGAGTTGTAACTCGTCCTTTTACTTTTGAAGGTCGTCGCCGTACTACTCAAGCTGATGAAGGAATTTCTGCCTTAGAAAGCAAGGTTGATACTTTAATCGTTATTCCTAACAATAAGTTATTATCGGTAATTCCTGCGGAAACTCCCTTACAAGAATCTTTCCGTATGGCTGATGATACCCTCAGACAAGGTGTTCAAGGAATTTCTGATATTATTACGATACCCGGACTGGTAAACGTTGATTTTGCGGACGTTAGAGCCGTCATGGCTGATGCTGGTTCGGCACTTATGGGCATTGGTATAGGCTCAGGGAAATCCCGTGCTAAAGAAGGTGCTGTAGCGGCTATTTCTTCCCCTTTATTAGAGTCTTCTATTCAAGGAGCGACAGGGGTAGTTTTAAATATTACAGGAGGAAGTGATTTAACTTTACATGAAGTAAATACGGCTGCGGAAACTATTTACGAAATCGTAGATCCTAATGCTAATATTATCTTCGGTGCTGTTATTGATGAAAAAATGCAGGGAGAAGTGAGAATAACCGTTATTGCTACGGGTTTTTCGGGAGAAGCTAAAATCAATCCACCGAGAAAAACTATCACCACACCAAAACCAGATACTTTGGTTAATCCCGTTAATAACCCAAATACTGATAATACCTCCAATTCAGATCCTAATAATGTTACATCAGGTTTAGATATTCCTGAATTTTTGCAACGTCGTCGTTTTCCTCGTCGCTAAAAATAACAAGGAGAAAACTAATTTCTCATGACTAATTACTAATTATTAACTATTTTTATGAATGTTCAAGAATATCAATTATTAACTAGAAAAACGGCTATTTACCCTCAAGATACTTTCTTAGAATACCTTACTTTAGGTTTAGCTTCTGAAGCTGGAGAAGTTAGTGGAGTTGTCAAAAAATATATCCGCAAAGATTATGATTTAGATGTAGCTAAAGATAAGTTAATTAAAGAATTAGGTGATGTGATGTGGTATTGGGCAAGGTTATGTGATGAATTAGGTTTAAATCCTGAAGAAGTCATGGAAAAAAATATTAATAAATTGCTTCATCGACAAGTTAATAATACTTTGCAAGGAGATGGAGATGATCGATAATTGTAAAGATAATTGACCATTAATTATTAATTTTAAAATCACTTTTATTTTCGGCACATATTTATAATAAATAGAAAAATATAATGGGTTATATAGATCCTTTAAAGGATGGAAAAAGTAGAATTGAACTTATCGATTCTATGGGGAATGATTTAAGTATTGTTAACGACGCTAGAGCCTCTTTTGAAAAAACTTCGTCACAGTTACAGGATCAAGATATTAAGTTAATTAAATATTTAATAACTCATAATCATACAAGTCCATTTCGAGGCGTTATTTTTAAGTTTAAAGTAAAAGCTCCGTTGTATATTTGTCGTCAGTGGTGGAAACACGTTATTGCTAGTAATCATAATGATGAACAACTAGGATGGAATGAAAAGAGTTTCCGTTATGTAGCTATCGATGACAGCAATGAATTTTATATTCCCACAATTTTTAGACAACAAGCCAAAAATAACAAACAAGCAACTTCTGGTAGTTTAGAAGAAAGTCAAAATAACTTAGCTATTGCTATTTATCAACAACAATGTGAAGCTAGTTACGAGGCATATTCCAAACTATTAGCCTTGGGAGTGGGAAGAGAACAGGCTAGGGGTGTTTTGATTCCTTCTGTTTATACTTCATGGGTTTGGACTGCTTCTTTACAATCTTTGCTACATTTTATTGATTTAAGAGCGGGTGAAGGTGCTCAAAGTGAAATTGGTGCTTATGCTCAAGCCATAATAGATCTAGTTTCGCCTATAGTTCCTGAAGCGATACAAGCATGGTCTTCTTTAAAATAAATAAAACTATTTTAGACTGATGTTGTGGAGGAAGAATTTTTAAAAGTTTGTTGTTTTAATGATAATTTTTTCTCCTCAATTTTTTCTGCTTTTTGAAGTTAAAATATCGATAATTGTTTAGATTTAGAAGAATTAATTTCTATATAATTGCTTTGAAAATTAGTTATTAAGGCTTCAAAGATCGGATGACGATTATTTTTTTTACCTCCTAGATGATAAAAATGTTGACGATTAAAAGATGGTTCAAAAACTAAACAAAAATTATCAACATGATAGAAAAGTGTTTCTAAGTCCATAAAAATTAATTTGACAAAATAACATATTGATTATGAAATTAATCAAAAAGAAAAGGAGGTATTAATAATAAAATTTAATAAATATTTAACAAAAATTAACTTATTAATTTGGGTAAAACTGTTAAGACCCCTATTTGATCTAAGTTGATAATTTTTTGTTCCTATAGATATATCCAATTCATATTCAAATTTTATGGAGTGATTTCAAAAAAAGTTTTTTTCCATTGTTATTCATTAGGATTAATTTAGCTGTCAGTTAAGTGTTTTGTCACTAAAATCAATCCTTCCACAACTTTGGCAAAAAAATCTAAATCAAGACTAGCAATAGTATCACTATGTCTGTGATAATTAGGATTTCGTAAAAAAGCGGTGTCTGTTAACAACAAGGCATCATAACCAAATTCCCAGAAGGGAGAATGATCACTAAGTTGAATTTCGGGAAAACTATCTCCCCTGTCAGACACACACAGAAGTCTTGTCGGTAGATGACGACTGAAAATTTCATTCATTTCCTGTAACAATGAGTACATTTCCTGATTGCCAACCAGCGCTAAATAATCTCCTTTACTACCGAATAACTGATACATTTGAGGTTGAGGATAATTTTGAGTTTCACTGGTAAAACCTAACATTTCCAAAGAAATCATTAATTTCAAAGGTTGTTTTTGCTGTTTCAACTGTTGTGCTAAGGCTTGACTTCCGCTCTATGAAACTTACTCAAACTTGATCAATGAGTCAAGTTCCCACTCTTCATGGGATGGACGTTCACTTCCTGCTTCAGGTGAATCCT
>JAACUG010000127.1 GCA_009993045.1 Cyanobacteria bacterium CG_2015-22_32_23 | reverse complement strand
TTTTAGAATTTTTGTTACCCTTGCTAGATTCCTTTTCTATTTGGCAATTTTCCCCTTCTTTTAACTCCTCAGTTGTAACCTTATTAATAGCTACAGAATTGACTTGATTATTATATGATATAGAGTCATTTTTGTAGCGGTTATTATCCCCTTCCAGTTTATTATTATTAATAGTTTCCGTCTTTTTGTTACCCTCAAAACTATCACTAATTTTTTTCATTTTTTCTTTAACACTTTTTAATGCTGTGTTACGAATTTGATAAGATTTTAATACCGATTGTGTTATATCGTCATCAAGGTAAGATTGATCGATAAGATAGACTCTGGTATTAACCTTGTTGACTTTTCTAACCTTTGACTGCAACTTAATACCAATAGACTTGAGTAACTTTTTCAAGATGATAATAGGATTACTTTTGGCAGTGACGGTAATGTTGAAATAATCTCGCAACTCTTGCTTGTGTTTTAAAGCCCGTTTAAAGAAGCTCTTGATACATTTATCCTTTCTAGTAAAACAACCGTCTAAATCGATGAATTTTTGCACATCTAACACCTTTAAAAGATGAATTTCGAGTAGTAAATCATCATGATTATTTTCTAAATAAACAAGACGACGGGAATTATATAACCAATTAAGAGCTTTAATGGTTTCCTTCTTCTTGAGTAAACTAAAATTATTCAACCAGTAATAGCGCTCACAGGACCTCAATTTTCCGTTATCTTTGAGTAAGTATTCCTTAATAAAATCAGGGGTTAATTCCACACAAGGGAATAAATCTTGATAGATAAATTTTTGAGCGCTCGCAATATCCTCCTCCGTGTATAAAGGCTCGTGAGTTTTCTGATTGTAGGCATAACGATTTTTCAAGACATACTGAGCCGATTCCAAATCGTATTTTGTTGTGTCACCTCTTGAAATAGATTCAGCTTTATGATTGATTACCAAATCATTGTGAGTTTTAATAATAGTCTTAAAATCCTTTTGACTATGCTCATGTAAAGATTCTTCCGTAAATCCCACCTCCACAAACTCAGCGACAAATTGCTCATAACTATAGTTATAAATGATAGTGCTACCACTATCCCTTAACTCATTAAAAATATTTTCCCGATAATTAGCCTTACCCGCATTAGTAAAACCAATATATTTCGATTGGGTGATAAGCTCAATATTTTGCCACTTGCCCGTTTCAGGATTCATCATACTATGCAATACCTTCATATATTCAAGAGGGAGATTGCTTTTAGCAATGAGTGAAGATAGCTTGAGTAAATCTAACTTAGTCTTTTTCTTCAAGATAGCCTTATCAGTGATTTCCTGAAAATCAAACTCATTAGAGTACTTTAACCCGTGATTACTAGCATAAACATAGCGAGGAATATCACTACGGATGCGTCTTAACATTTGCCGACATTGGTTAACAGGTAAAACACCGCAGAAATTACCGATAACCGCATCAAAAAAGTTACCCTCAATAGAGAAACCACAGACAATAGTAGGGCTAACAATTAAACCATCACATTGATTATGTTGTAACCAGAGAGTAGGATTATCCAGTAACTCCTTATTTTCAGGTAAATTAGCGTTACCTTGATGGATATGTTTAAAATTCTTATCAGGAAAAGTAGCCGATAATTCTTGAATGAGAGAGATAACTTCTTTTTGACTATCGCAACAATAAAAAGGTTTTAAACCTAATGTTGGCATAGTAAAGAGGATTTTTTTGGTATCTTCAGGGGAGAGTAATTGATAGGATTTATAGTTGTTATTGCGGTAATGATTAACAACAATAAAAGGCTCAATATCTCCTGCAAAATCCTTCATTAAATCGATGCAGAAATCTAGTAACATTTCATCAAGACAAAGAACTAAACCACCTTTGTCAATGCAATTTTTGACTACATTTCTGACAGCATAGAGTATTTCTTCTCGATTATGTGTTAATTCTGTCTCACCTAATAATAAATGATTTTCACTGGATAAAATTTCATCAAAAACAATACAATCAGGAGCTTCATCTTGATATTTAGCAAAGCTGTCATAGGTAGTTTTAATGCCCTTACTTCTTAAATTTTTGATAGGGGTGGTATCGTCATGGGTTTTGTAATAAATACCATAACGATTAGCCGATTGTTGGCAGAGGCTACGGGTACTATCAGGGGACAATACATATTTACCTTGGGCTTTAAACTCTGCTACAATTTTTTCTGCTAAGTAGGTTTTACCAGTACCCATGTCCCCCTGAACAAAAACTAATCCTTGACGAGGAATTTGGGCGATTATTTCCTCTGGGAAATAGCCTTTTTTAGGGGAGTTAACATTCTTAATTTCATCCTTCAAATAATCGATATTATCGGGAGAAATTTTAATATTGATTTGGTTAGTTGTTTCACCAGTAAAATTATTATCAGGAGAAATACCAGTGTTAATTTCATTGTTTAAAGAATTAGGGTTATGAGGATTAATTTGGTTAGTTGTTTCACCAGTAAAATTATTATTAGGAGAAATACCAGTGTTAATTTCGTTGTTTAAAGAATTAGGGTTATGAGGATTAATTTGATTAGTTGTTTCACCAGTAAAACTATTATTACGAGAAATACCAGTGTTAATTTTGTTGTTTAAAGAATTAGGGTTATGAGGAGCAATTTGGTTAGTTGTTTCACTATTAAAATAATTATAAGTAGGAGAAATACCAGTGTTAATTTCGTTGTTTAAAGAATTAGGGTTATGAGGATTAATTTGGTTAGTTGTTTCACCAGTAAAACTATTATTAG
>JAACUG010000087.1 GCA_009993045.1 Cyanobacteria bacterium CG_2015-22_32_23 | reverse complement strand
GTAAGACCAAAAGGCGGACGTAAGTCGGTTTTGGGGCATGAGCCTGTGAAGTTAGAAGCTAACACTGTAATCTTCGATTTAGTGTGAGTAGTTCACAATATTGATTTTCCTTCTAAATGTTCAGGAATAATTGCACCCATGAGATGAACTAGAATAATATATAGCTACGAATAGCTTAAAAAATGTTAAGTTAATAGATATTAATAATTATTAGTTTATGGATATTTTATCCAAGGAGATAATATGAAATTACCGTTAAAAGTTTTATCTATTTGTAGTTTAATTACGCTGAATACTTTGGGATTATATCCTAACAATAACCAAGTTTTAGCACAATTTCGAGGACAAGATTCTCAAGAATTTTTTGATCGTGGAAATCAGTTAATGGAGCAAAAAATACAAGAAATTCAACAACAAAATGTTCCCAAAATAGACATTAATAAAGAAGAAAAAGAGCCACCTTTAGAAGTAAAAAACCCTGATAAAACATCAACAGAAGAAGTGCCTGATATTGATTTAAAATTAGATAATAACGTACCAGAATCTCCCCTAGAAGAAATTAAAATTGAGCAAAATTAATAACTAATAATTTAGCTTTTGTTAAGAGGAAAAGTTGAAGTTAATCAAGAGAATAGGTAATTGATTTAATAGTGTTTAATTTTCAATTATTGCTAAAATTTCTTTAGGAGATAATTTATTTTTAAACCACAGTAATCGATGAGGTAAATCACTGAAATTGACTCCAGCTTTCTCTAAATTTAAACGCTCACAAACAGCTAAAATTAAGTTATCCATTTCTGCGTGACTTACTTGGTAAAATTTTTTCTGTAAGTATTTAGGATGCCAAAAGCCAATAATTTCTAAAACAAATTCTCGCCCATCAGGATGCACTAAACGAAAATCAGGAATCATAACTCCTCCGGGTAAAGGAATTAAATTTACTTCTCTTTCTAAACGCCAAGGAGTTTTTAATTTTTCCCAATTTTTGGCAAAGGATTCTTCTAATAAACTGTCGTAACTTTTATTATTAGCATAATGACTAACTAAACCACATTCATGATTAAGGTTAAAATAAAGGTTTTTTTCACCATTACTATAACTATCTTTCATTTTCAACTTTGCTTCTAAATTCCACTTGCTAACGTGTAATAAAGCAGGTATCATTTTTGCTAAGGATAGACCATAACGAGTACTAGCTTTAAATAAACTGGTAGGACCATCAATGGTAATAGTAAAACCAGTGTCAGCATCACCTTCAATATAAGCAATTAATTGAAATAATTTTAAGTAACGAAATAATAATTTATATTCCCCCGGATCATTGCGATAAGCATTAATGATAATATTAGTAGCACGATAAAAAAGTCCTTGCACTTGAGATAAATTGTAACGATGGATTAAAGTTTCAGGGGTGGGAGGATCAAATTCTGTTAAGATGCGATTTTCCTGTAAATCTGCATATAATCCTTGTTCAATTTCACTGGGTAAAACTTCTTTATTTAATTCATTAGACAATATATCGGCGATGATTTCTAAAGTATGATGACGATGATCAGGTATTGTAGCTTTTTGAGCGGCTAGAGTAAATACTTTTTCTCGTAACATAGAAGGATTTATAGGGCTTACTATGGTAAACTGGGCGAAATGATTTTTGAGTAAATGAGCTAAACCACGTTTTATTCGGTATTCTGGGCTATCACCTTCTAATTGTTGTAATTTTTCGTCTAATTCCCCTTGAGTTTTTCCTAAATAATCTTGAAAACAATATATTTGTTCTGAGGCTAAATCAATTATATGAGGTTGTAAAGGTAATTTTTTCGGAATAATAGTTGCCCCACTATAACGATAAATTAATAAATCAGTTTTGAGCATGATGTGATAAAAAATAAATGAGAATAATGTAAATTATTGTAAAGTTAGTTAAGATAACAACTAGAATAGTAAAATAAATAAATCAATAATTATCAAAATGAATCCTTCTGAATCCACAGAAAAAGAAATTTTAAAAAAAGTATTGACACCTTTATTAGAAGACTTTGACTACTGGTTTTCTCGATCTTCATCGTTATTAGAATCTCAAAAAATGGGATTTTTGTCGGTGGATGAGCAAGAAAACTTATTACAGAGAATAAAAAACGCTCAAGAGGAAGTAAAAACTAGCATTATGCTGTTTAAAATTACTGATTCTCAAGTGGGAGTGGAGACGAAAATACTATTCTCTTGGCATCAATTAGTGTCGGAATGTTGGCAAATTGCCCGAAAATGGCGTTTGGAAAAGACACAGTTAACCACAGAAAGTTAATAGTTAAACAAGTCTATTTAATAATATTTTGTTTTTGTAATTTTATTTATCTTTTATTTCTAGGGAGCTTTTCAATGTTACATTTAGTTTATATTTTAGCTTTTACCGTTATCGCCTTTTTTGCCATTAGTAATTTAATTCGTAGTTTAATTACCATTAGTGGTGAAACTCAACGTGGTTCATGGACAGATACGCCTAGAGGTAGTAACTCAAGAACATCTTATAGAGCAACTTATCAACCTACTCACCCAGAATTATTCGATTCTCAAGGTAAGCCCATTAATGAACCTTTACTGGTAATTCGTTCTGTGTCCGTAGAAGATGCACGTCAAAGATTAGATTCTATATATGAATCTTCCCCTAGTCAAACTAGACAAACAGAAGAAGAGGCTTAAATATTTATTATCAAAAAATGACAATTTCAGCTACCGATATTGATATAACTCATTATATAGATCATTCATTGCTTAATCCTACCGCAACCACAAAAGAAGTAGAAGAATGTTGTCATCAAGCCATTCAATATAATTTTCCGGGGGTGTGTGTTTATCCGAGTCATGTTAAAGCTGCCGCAGAATTACTTTATAATCATAAAACAAATGTGGTTACAGTTATAGGTTTTCCTACAGGGGCGACAACTACAGCTTGTAAATTATATGAAGCTCAAGAAGCAAAAGAAAATGGAGCGGTAGAGTTAGATGTAGTGATAAACTTAGGATGGTTAAAAGAAGGTAAATCTGAAAAAGTTTATCAGGAAATAGCTTCGATTTGTGATGAAACAGGATTAGTGGTTAAGGCTATTTTAGAAACCACTCGTTTAACGGATACGGAAAAAAGAATTGCCGCCGAAATTTGTCTGGATGCAGGAGTAGCTTTTTTGAAAACAAGTACTGGTTGGTTTGGTGGTGCAACAGTAGAAGATGTGAAACTATTACATGATATTACCAAAGGAAAAATCCAAATTAAAGCCTCTGGTGGTATTCGTGATTTACCTACGGCTATCGCCTTAATTAATGCTGGAGCGACTAGATTGGGTACATCTCAAGGCTTAGAGTTAATTAAACAACAAAAAAGTTATGAATAATTTTGCCTACTGAGTTATTCTATGACATCTACTTATCAAACAACGGGAATTATTGTTAAAAAACAAGGTTTTGCGGAGAATGATCTTTTAATCACATTTCTTTCTCCTGAATATGGTTTAATTCGTGCCATCGCTCCCAATGCAAAAAAACATCAATCGAAATTAAGAGGTAAAACAGAATTATTTGTAGTTAATAACTTTTTAGTAACGAAAGGGCGTAATCTTGATCGTATCAGAGAAATTGAAACTCAAGAATCCTATTCAAAACTAAGACAAACTATCGAGAAAATAAGTGTTAGTCAATATTTAGCGGAATTAATTGTCAATTTAGCTATGACTCAACAACCACAGAGAGAATTATACGCATTATTTAATGAACATTTGCGACGTATTGAACAATTATCCGTGAAAGATAGTCTATTCCCGTATATAGCTCAAGCGGTATTTCATTTTTTAGCAGTAATAGGAATTGCACCAGAGGTTTATGCTTGTGTTGAGACTCAACAAAATATTGTACCAAACTTTGAGCAAAAAAGCTGGAAAGTGGGATTTAGTTTTAAAAATGGCGGTTTAATAACGATTAATAGTGAGTTAAACCCTATTATCATTAAAAATCAACTTAATGCGGTAGAATTAGCCTTATTACAAAGTTTAGGCAGTAAAAATTTATTACCTATTCATGAAATAATCCCTCATATGTATTCTGATTCTGTGATTGAAAATAGTTGGATTCGAGTAGAAAGAATACTAAAAGATTATATTGAGTTTTATTTAGGTCATGCGCTAAAATCAGCAGAGATTATTACAGATATTTTAATTGCATTTTAACCCAAATAACCTATGATATTTTAAGGGATCATAAAAATATAAAAACTACTTTTACAGTACCATAAATAAAAAAAATCTATGGCTTAAAAGCCTTTTAAAATAAGATTAATATCTATAAAAATAGTTAATAAATAAATAATTATCAATAAAAAATTAAGTATCTTTAGAGATTATTAGGAAAAATTTTAAACCCTTACTTAATCTATTATGAATAATAAAAATTAAATCAAAATGCAAGTTTCTGAAACGGAAAAAGAAGAAAAATCTTCCCTAGAAGCTCTCAATTTTAAGGAGATACAATCATCTATTAATCAAGAAGAATCTAGTACAGGATTTATGAATGTATTGCAAAATACAAGTTTTTTGATACTTTGGTTAGGACAAGTTTTTTCTCAATTAGCAGACAAAATTTATCTAGTTTTAATTATTGCTATTATTAGTAGTAATTTTCAGGCTTCAGGAGAAAGTATTAGCGGTTGGGTTTCTTTAGTGATGATTGCTTTTACTATCCCTGCGGTATTATTTGGTTCATTGGCGGGGGTATATGTAGATCGTTGGTCAAAAAAAGTTGTTTTAGTAGTGTCTAATTTATTGAGGGGAATACTGGTTTTAATGATTCCTTTTTGTTTATCTATAAATAACATTGAAAAAGGTTTTTTTACACTTCCGAGGGCATTTTGGTTATTATTATTAATAACTTTTTTAGTATCAACTTTAACACAATTTTTTGCTCCAGCAGAACAAGCTACCATACCTTTAATTGTTAAGAAAAAAGATTTATTAGCAGCTAATTCTGTTTATACAACCACGATGATGGCAATGTTAATTATTGGTTTTGCTATCGGAGATCCTTTATTAGTATTAGTTGGTAAGTGGGGTAAAATTGTTTCTTTTAATTATGGACAAGAATTGTTAGTTGGTGTTTCTTATGGTTTAGCTGGTTTAATTTTAATTATCTTAAATACTCAAGAAAAAAATCGACAGAAACAAACTAAAGAAAATCATCCTTTTGAAGATATAAAAGAAGGATTAAGATACCTAAACGAAAATCATCGAGTACGCAACGCCTTATTTCAGCTAGTAATCTTGTTCTCTATTTTTGCCGCTTTAGCCGTATTAGCAGTTCGTTTAGCGGAAACCATTCCAGGAATGGAAGCCTCTCAATTTGGTTATCTTCTCGCCGCTACGGGGTTAGGTATTGCTATTGGTGCTACTATTGTAACTCATCAAGGAAAAATAACCGCCCATGCTAAACTTAGTTTTTGGGGTTCAATGGGCATGGCTGGTGCTTTAAGCGGTTTATCGGTGGCAACTAATAATCTAATTTTAGCTTTAACCATGACCATCATTTTAGGTATTTTTGCCGCTTTTGTGGGTGTACCAATGCAAACTACCATTCAAGCAGAAACTCCTCCTCAAATGCGGGGAAAAGTGTTTGGCTTACAGAATAATGCGGTTAATATTGCTTTATCTCTACCGTTAGCTTTAGCTGGGGTGGCTGAAACTTATTTCGGTTTACGAATAGTTTTAATTATTTTAGCTTTATTAGCAGTATTTGCTAGTGCTTTAACTTCTTTAATTACTTCTAAATATGGGAACTAATTAACCCCAAATTACTTCATACTAAATTATAGGTACTTATTGTTATTTATTATTAAAATATGTTCACTAATCATTATCGTTTTCACCTTCACAAAACAAGTTATCAAATACTGATTATTTTTAGTCTGGCTATTACTGCTTTAACGACAGGAATCACCCCCGAAATAAATTTCACCGCTAAAACTATCAGTATCAGTAATCAGGTTAATGCACAAACTCCTACGGATGCGACATTAAAAAAATATGCTGATGCAGCTATGGAAATTGAAAGTTTACGCAAAACTACTTTTGATAATATTGAAAATATCTTAGGTAAATCAAAACCCAATACCCTTAATTGTTACCAAGAAGAAAGTTTTAACCAATTACCTGAAAATGCTCGTAGTTTAGCCGTAAATTATTGTCAACAATCAGAAGGCATCGTCAAAAAACATGGTTTAACCATTAATCAATTTAATCAAATTCATCAACAAGTTAGACAAAATAATGAAGTGAAACAAAGATTACAGGTAATTATGAAAAATTAGTTTCTCGGTGGTTTGATTATCAGATTTGCAGAAAATATCAGTAAAAGTAATCAAATTAACTATTCATTGTGAGAGAAAAACCGATAAGATAGTTAACAATGATAATAAAATGAGTCATCATCTTGTTCTTATCAAATACGACCTTTGAAGTCGTGAAGTTCAGATTTACTCAAGTAAACGAAACAGGAGATTTTAAATTTATGACTATCGTTGCCGAATTACCTACCCTTGACTTCAACAGTGACATCTATAAAGATGCTTATAGTCGTATTAATGCTATTGTCATTGAAGGAGAACAAGAAGCCTATGATAATTATATCGACATTGCCGAAATGATTCCCTCCGATAAAGAGGAATTAATTCGTCTTGCTAAAATGGAATTTCGCCATAAAAAAGGTTTTGAATCTTGCGGCAAAAATTTGAGTGTGACTCCCGATATGGAGTTTGCTAAAAAATATTTTGCTCAATTACATGGAAATTTCCAAAAAGCCAAAGCCGAAGGTAAACTTGTTACTTGTTTATTAATTCAATCTTTAATCATTGAAGCCTTTGCTATTGCTGCTTATAACATTTATATTCCCGTTGCTGATCCTTTTGCTCGTAAAATTACTGAAGGAGTAGTTAAAGACGAATATTTACACCTTAACTATGGTGAAGAATGGTTAAAAGGACATTTTGAAGAATCTAAGGAAGAATTACAAGTAGCTAACGCTGAAAATTTACCTATTATCTGGAAAATGCTTAACGAAGTAGAGAAAGATGCTAAGGAATTAGGTATGCCTAAAGAAGAGTTAGTAGAAGATTTTATGATTAGTTATGGAGAAGCCTTAGCTAATATCGGTTTTTCTACTCGGGATATTATGAAAATGTCTTCTTATGGTTTAAGAGGCGTATAAATCAATAAAGGCATAGTACCCTAAGTCACTAATAAGTAATAAGTAATAAGTAATAGTAAAAAAGTGTTAATTTGAGCTTAAAATAATTAAGGGTTGTTTTATTTTACTGATAAAAACACATCATAATATTTCCCTTCATAAAAATTATTTTTCATAGAATAAAAAGATAGTAAATAATCGGATCAAATGTTGAAAATATAAGTATAAATGCTTAACTTTATCTCTTAATTTAACTTAACAAAAAACCTTAAAAATACTTAACAGAAAAAGAGAAAATAGTAAGTTATGGTAAATAGTATGGGTATTAAGAGGTACTGATATTATGAATACTATTTCACGTTTCGATGATAAAGAACAAAAAGACATTAATTGGTCTGCTATTATATTATTTGCATTAGGATTTTGGGTTAGTGGCAGTTTATTATTAGATTTTGTCTTAATTCCAGCCTTTTCAGCTACGGGAATGATGACAGAAAGTGGTTTTGCTAGTGCTGGATTTGTTATTTTTGGTGCGTTTAATCGCATTGAATTAATTTGCGCATCTTTAGTTTTAACTTGTGCGTTTGTATTTTCTTTTAATCATAATTATGACGTAAAAAAACAGTCTTTATTTGTGATTTTTTCTAGTTTATTATTCTTAATAGCTTTAGCCTATACTTATCTATTTATTCCCCATTTAAGTGCATGGGGATTATGTTTAAATCAATTTAATACTGTTGAAACAATGCCGTCAGCAATGATTTCATGGCATAAAGGTTACTGGATTTTAGAAACTTTAAAGTATGGTTTAGCAATTACTTTGTTGCGTTGGAGTTATCAATATAAATAATAAATTTAATTTGATGCTAGGGGTTAATAATTAACCCTTTTTTTGTGTCTATGGTTAAAATAAAAGTGAATGTTGTTGATAACGATTATCGTTGAAAATTTGATAGTCTGATTTAAACTGATTTATACCTAAATTTTGGGCAATTTTTTCATGAGAATTACTGATTTGTTTTGTTAATTTTTGAGTTTGGAATAACTGCCAGAAAAGAGAGTATTTATCTTCAATATATTCTAGTTTTTGATAACTTTCACGAATTTTTTTAACTCCCTCACCAAATAGCAGATAAGGAGATTGAGGAGAATTTTTTTCTAAAAATAAGATGAGTTGATAAGCGAAATCAAAGTCAGTACTGTTATTATTTAAAAAAGTTTTACGATAATTTAGGCAGTATAGTAATAATTTTTCTACCCTTGAAATATCTTGATTTTCAAAAGCGTATTTTATTCCTCCTAAACTGCGATAAAGATACCATGCTTTTATATCTTCAATTTCAGCTAGTGGGCTTTGAGTAGTACGATTATCGGGGTAATTCCAAAAAATTCCTAAGACATTTTCCACTAATTCACAGTTAATATGAGGTAATACTCTATTTTTAAACTCTGTATCTCCAGCGCCTCGAAAAGTCTCATCATAAAACCCAAAACGCTGATGCAAGTCACGGCGATATAAACCACCAACATAGGTTAAGTAACAGGTGTCAAGGTAAACCAAATCTTGACTAAAATTACGGCGGTTATAAGTCATAACATCTTCTTGCCAGTTACCTTTGTTGTCAACTTCCGTCACCAAACTATGACCAATAACCCAATCTAAGTTATGATTTTGATCAAGTTTATCTGCTAAAGTTTCTAAACCATCGGCGGTTATCATTTCATCTACCCCTAAAAAAGTGAGATAAGGAGATTGTGACAGTAAAATTCCTCGATTCCATGCACTTTGGATAGTTTCTCTTTGCTCACTTCTAGCGTAAACTATCGGTAAATTTAAAGTGGGTAAAAGTTGTTGAAAAACTTGGTATTCTTGTTGGGGTGAACCACTATCGATTAAGATGATTTCAGCTTCTTGTTTTTGGAAGATTGTTTGTTGAGCTAAAATTGACAAAAAATAGCCTAGTTTACTTTCCGCATTATATAACGAAATGATCACAGAAACTCGATAATTTTTTTTGTGACGATAATCTTTAATAAATTCGTAGGATTTTTCCTGATAGTTAAGCAGATTTTGATAGTTATTTGATAAGTATTCATAAGTTAATTCAGAAGAATTTTTAGCAGGAGAATAAAGTAAGTTTAAAAGTGAAGATTCTTCAACAAAATTATGATTAATGAGAGTCTTTGAGATATTTTCGAGTTGTTGAAATTTATCTTGATTAAGAAGGCGAATAATTCTGATTTCATAAGTAGCCGATAATAAATAATTTCCTCTAATTTTTTCTAATCTTGAGATTTGTTGCCAAATTTTTAGACGATTTATATAATAACCAGTTTTAAGTTTATTAATTTTTTCTTCTGCTGATAATTTAAGAGGATGACTTAAATTTTTTAGTTGATTAATTTTCTTGTCAATTTCATTAGCTGAGGTTTCTGGTAGTTGAAAAACTCTTTCATATTCGGAAGGAAAAAAGATACTTTTTATTAATTGATTAGTAACAATATTTTTTTGCTGATAAAGTTTACCTTTCACTTCTTCTAATTGATTTTTTCCTTGATTAAGCAAAGGAGTGGCTATTTTTTTTGTTAGATAGATAAGTTGTTGTTTTCCCCAATATTGCTTTATTTGACAATGATTAATTAATTCTTCATACCATTGATTAATTTTTTCTCTGGTTTCTAATTCAAAATGATTCTGTTGTTTATAAATATCAGTTAATGTTAATTCTTCTTTGTTAAGATGAGGAGAAAAAGACATAATTTTTTCCTCTAAATCAAGACGATAGTTATGATAATTACTTAAAAGTTTAATAATTTTAGGTAAGGAAGCATAAAAGTTATCGACATCGAGTTTAATAAAAGGTATCTCAGGAAAATTATCTTCTAAAAAACGACAAACTCCTGCTTTTTTACTAATTATAGTGGGACAACCAGCAAATAATGACTCTAAAGCGACTAAATTTAAAGTATCAAATCGAGAAGGTAAAAAAGTTATAGAATTAAGTGCAAATTTTTCTTGTAATGCGTAGCGAGACACAGATGGTAATATATTTATTTGACGAAAATGGAAGGCTAACATTTGTTGTAAATAAAATTCTCCTGTTTTTCCATCTAAGGTTTGAGGATTACTGCCAATAATATTAGCTTGACTATAGAGATTTTTTGGTAAAAACTTGACTAAGTTAACAAAAATATCGACTCCTTTTCCTTTCTCTTTTCTACCAATAAAATTTAAAATTGGTTTTCCTGTTGATGGTTGATAATTTACTGTGGGAGTTAAATTAAGAAAATGTAAAGGATGGTAATAATAATTAGAAAAATTATCTTTTTTTTGCCACCATTCTAAATAATTTTTACTAATACCATAACGAATATCAGCTATTTTGTATTGTAAATTTTCAACAAATTCTAAATTATTAATATAGTCTCTATTTATCACCCAATCATGATGTAAACTTTGAGAAACAATACCATGAAGAGAAATAACAATTTTTTGGAATTTTACTTGATGATAACTCAAAGCAGAGGCTAAAAAAAGTCCATATTGCTCATAATCAGGATAGTCAATTATATCAAAATTTAACCCTTTTACCGAATAACTAATATTACTAGCAATTAAAAAAGGGCGATAAATTTTTTCTAGGGATAACTTAGTAGATAAATCTTTTAAATCTGACTTAATATATTGTTGCTTATAAGGTATAATTCTAGCGTTTTTCGCCCTAAAATTGTTAACTTTTTCCTCCACTGTTAAATAGTAAAATTCTATATCAAAATTTGTTTCAATAAGACGGCGATAAAATGTTTGCCCTCCGCCAATTTTAGAGAATAAGTCGAATTCAGCGATTAAAACTTTCATAATTAATTTATAAAAAAGATGAGATAGTTAATATGATTAAGATTATAATTTTTATGGGTAATTTACTTTAACAATATAATTTTTTAAATATTAATTTTTGTACTTAATAATGATTAATCAAGACAATATTTTAATCTTAGTCTGTAATGGTGCTGAATATCAAAGGGTGAAAAAAGGATTATTAAATCATCAGTTACTTGACAAAATTATTCTTTTACCCATAGGTATTAAAGCTGTTAATCAATTTCTAAAATCTCAACATTTACCAGAATCTTCGATTATTTTAATCGGTTTAGGTGGTAGTTTATCTTCTAGTTATAAAGTTGGAGAAGTTTTAATTTATGAAAGTTGTAGCTATTTACATAAAGATGGTAAATTAGATACTAAATATTGTGATTATGATTTAACTAATTATCTTAAAAATAAATTAAATGTTTCTTTAGCAAAGGGTTTAACTACAGATAATTTAATTCATTCTTCTACAGAAAAATTAGCTTTAAATAAATTATCTAACTGTGATATTGTAGATATGGAAACTTATGCTGTTATGAGTTATTTTCAGTCAGTATCAATCATTAGAATTATTAGTGACAATTATAATGATAATTTACCAGATTTAAATGGTGCAATTAATTCAGAAGGAAAACTAGATATTCTTAAAATGACTATGGCTTTTCTAAAAGAACCAATTAAAGCGCTAAAATTAATTAAAAACGCTCTTATCAGTTTAAAAACCTTAGAAAAAATCAGTCAACAATTAACAATTATTAATTCCTAATTATTTATTCTTAAAAATGCAAGACTACAGCAATCAACTGTCAGATTTAATTAAGATTTATCGTAATCGTGTGGATTTTTTAAGTATCAGATTAGAGAAAGCCGAGGGTAGTAATATTGTTTTGCGAAATAATCAAACAGAAACTTTAAGCGAAGGAATCTCTCTGGGAGGGCAAGTTAGGGCTTGTTTTAAAGGTGGTTGGGGTTTTTCTACTTTCAATGATTTGACTCAAATAACCGCAAGGATTGAAGATGCCATCCATTCCGCTTTGTTAGTGGGAGAGGATGAAACGATTTTAGCCCCTGTTTCTCCTATACAAATAACCTGTCAGTTACCATTAACAGGCTCTAATCCTCGTCTAATTCCTCTTTTTGACAAAAAACAACTATGTCATCACTATAATAGTATTTTAGCCCAATATAACGAAAAAGTTACTACATCAACTGTCAGTTACAGAGATAGTCAGCAAACAATTTTACTAGCGACATCAGAAGGTAGTATGATTGAACAATCATGGATAGACTGTGAAATGAGGTTTAGCGCCACAGGGAAAAATGGTGAATCCGTGCAAACGGGTAGAGAAACTACAGGCACAAGACGAGGTTATGAAGATTTAACTAATTTAGATATACAAGTAGAAAGTGCTGCCAAACGGGGAATTAATGCCTTAACTTTACCGTCAGTAAAAGGTGGTACTTATGAAGTAGTAATAGATCCTGTTTTAACAGGTTTATTTGTACATGAAGCCTTTGGGCATTTATCCGAAGCGGATATGGCATATGAAAACCCTGATTTATTAGAAGTAATGACGATGGGGCGCAAATTTGGAGAAGAATTTTTACAAATTTTTGACGGTGCAATGCCTGAAGGACACCGAGGGAGTTATTATTATGATGATGAAGGTACACCTGCTACTACTACGCAGTTAATTAAAGACGGTGTTTTAGTGGGGCGTTTACATTCCCGTGAAACTGCTGGAAAATTGAGTGAAAAACCCACTGGTAACGCAAGATGTTTAAACTATCATTATCCTCCTATTGTCAGAATGACGAATACTTGGATTGCGAGGGGAAAAACTCCTGTGAAGGATTTATTTACCAATATTAAAGAAGGAGTTTATGCCGCTAACTGGTTGGGAGGTATGACTAACGGTGAAATGTTTACTTTTAGTGCGGGAGAAGCATGGATGATTCGTGATGGTAAGATTGCTGAACCTGTCAAGAATGTTACTTTGTCTGGTAATGTGTTTAAAACTTTAGCTAACATTGAAGCTGTTGGGGATGATTTTTATTGGGATGAATCTGGCGGTTGTGGTAAAGGTGGGCAAAGTGGTTTACCTGTAGGTTGTGGTGGCCCTAGTTTACGAATTAATAATGTAGTTGTTGGAGGAGAGTTATAGATAATGAATAATTAATTTTTTAAATATCCCCTAGGAGTAATCAATAAATCATGGTAACGTTTAGTACTACTGTTACCTATCATAATCGTAGTTAACATATCAATGGGATGATTCAGCATTTCTGCGAGGGTGGTGATAATAATATTTTCGTCATCTCTTGTAACTGAACGTGCGATAGCTACGGGGGTGTTAGGATTACGATGTTGTAAAAAAATAGCTTGAGTTGAGATAATTTGCTCAGTGCGAGACAAAGAGCGAGGATTATAAATAGCCGTGATAAAATCAGCAGAGGCGGCAGCGATGATTCGTTTTTCAATAACATCCCAAGGAGTTAATAAATCACTAAGGCTGATAGCGCAAAAGTCGTGCATTAAAGGTGAGCCAATTTTTGCGGCTACACTTTGTAAGGCTGTTATGCCAGAAATCACTTCTACTAATGGTTGTTTACCATTCCATCTCTGATTTTGCAAAATTTCTAAAACTAATCCTGCCATGCCGTAAATACCGCAATCTCCTGATGAAATTACTGCTACTTTCAACCCCCATTTTGCCAACTCAATCGCTCTTTCTGCTCTTTGTACTTCTTGAGTAATTTTAGATTTTTCAATCATTTGCTCGGGGCGTAATAAACTTTTAATCAAGTCAATATATAAACCATAACCAATGATTATATCTGCTTCTCTCAAGGCAGTTTTCGCCCTTGAGGTAAGATATTCAATACTCCCTGGCCCTGTACCAATAAGATATAATTTACCATCATGAGGATTATATTCTAACATTGATTGGGCGATCGCCACAGTAACTGCACCTTTTTTTCCTTCCTCACGGATAATTTGTTTAGGTACAATTAAATGAGGAGATTTTAGTTGATTTTCTGGTAAATTAGGAGATAAAGCCGCTTTTAAAGCGGAAGCCTCCGCAACACTAGGTGTACCGACTTCTTTCTTAACAATACTCGATGGATTGAGTACAGAAATTTCCTTTAATTCTTCACTGTTAAAAGTTTTAAGGGGTAAATGCCATTTATCAGCTAAGGCTAAAATACCGACTTCGTCACTTTTGATATTGATAGTAGCGAAAGAGGCGATGGCTTTTAATTCTAAATTATACTCATGAAAAACTTTTGTCACCGCAGATTGAATTAAAGAAGGAGAAGTATCTCTTTCACAACCAATTCCCACCCATAAAACTCTGGGATGCCAACTTATACAAGGAATATTGACATCAGGAGTTTTTTTTGCACCAATATAAACCATTGCGTTGATAGAAGAATTATTTATTATTGTTTCTTTTTCTTCTATTGATAAAGGAAGATTATTTTTTTGTTTTTGATTTAAGAAAGGGGAGGAAAAATTATCTAAATTATTATTATCAATTATTGTGTTATTTTCAAAAATAAAACTATGAGAGGAAGGTAAAGAATTTTGCCACCAATTTAAACCAACATCTTGTTTAATTAAAGTAATTTGATTACGAGCAATATTAGCACTAACTTGTGTCCAATCACCATGGCCTTTTTCCCAACCAAATATATAACCAAAAGTATCAATAGGAGGTAAATTAAGATTAAAAGAAGCACTGGTAATTATGGGTTTTGCTTCTAGTTGATGGGCAATTAATTCAGTTAATTTATCCCCATGAGCTTGATGTCCGCCTAATAAACTGATAACATATTTAGTATGAGGATCAATAACTATAATAGCAGGATCTTGTTCTTTATTGGTTAGTAAAGGAGAGATTAAACGCACCACTGCCCCCAGAGTTAGACAAAAGATAATTCCTTGAGAATCCTCCCAAATATTAGCTAAATGTTTTGCTAAAGAAGTATGATAATATTGATATAATTTATTTTCTTTTTTTTCTGAGGATAAAATAGAGTTTTGGAAATTATTATTTAGCTTTTCAGGCAACCATAAAACCCCATCAGTAATTTTCACTAAAGATTCAATTTTTAAAGCATTTTCTTCCGTAATAGTAATAAAATTAAGTGGTTGATAATCAGTAAAAATTTTAGACATTCTAATAATATAGTATGAGACTGAACAAAAAAAGAGAGAATATAACAATCCTAAATAGTTAGTGATAAATAAAATAATATTCAGAAATTATTATAATATTTTTTTGAATTGTTAATGAAATTATAAGTAAATAAAAAAGCTAGAAAAAAAGATTTATCAATTATCTTCCCATTCACTACCCATCATTGCAGGATCTATTAATGTAATATCAAAAGGGTCATCAGGAGGTAAAGAGGGAAAAATATCTCTGGGACAATGTTGATATATGATAAATATTTGAGGGCCAAAAATAACTTTATCACCATTTTTAAGTTGTTGATTATTAACTTTTCGGCCATTAACAAGAATACCATTGGCACTAAAAATTTTATGTCCATCGCCATCTAAAATTTCATAATAAGTATAACCTTGATCATCAAATTGTCGGATTATAGTAGCATGGTATCGAGAAACAAAAGGAGAATGAATCCTAATATCAGATTGTTGCGCTCTACCGATAGAATATTTACTTTTTCTAAGCAAAATTTCTCGTCTGCCTGTATCATCTTCGACGACTAAAATATGAGCTTTGTGAGGTTGTGCTGAATTATGTGGCATTCTTAACGCTTAAGTAAAGATGAGAATAAATAAAAAGTTTTAATAAAGTTAATGAGTTTTCTTTTAGTTTAAGAAAAATACTTAAGTACGGAATAATTATATTTCTGATGGGTATTTTTTTCACTTTTATTTTTGATGGATAAAAATGGTTTAACCTGCTAGTAACTTTTGAAAACGACGAAATTGGGATTTTAATAATAAAGAATTAGTAACAACAATAATGGAACTTAATGCCATTAAAGCACCAGAAATAGCAGGATTTAATAGCAAGTGAAAAGAAGGAAGTAAAAACCCTCCCGCCAAAGGTATGGCTATAAGATTATAACTTAATGCCCAAAAAAGATTCTGTTGAATTTTTGTGAGGGTAATTTGACTTAAATGAATAGCCGTGATGACATCACTTAATTTGCCTCTAGTGAGGATGATTTCAGCAGTTTTAATGGCTACTTGTGCACCATTAGTCATAGCAATGGAAAATTGAGCGGTTGTCATGGCAGGTGCATCATTAACGCCGTCACCTATCATCACCACTATTTTATCAGGGTTTTCTTGTTGTATTTGTTTGATTAAAGCGCTTTTTCCTTGAGGAGTGACACCGCCATAATAAGTTTTGATAGCCAATTGTTGAGCTATATATGTAGCTGTTTCAGGTTGATCACCACTCATCATAATTACTTCTAAACCCATTTTTTCTAGGGTATCAATGGTTTGTTTCGCATCTTGTCTGAGGGTATCTCCAAGGGCAATAAAACCGATAATAGTAGTATTTTGGGCTAAATAAATTACTGTTTTACCTTGTGTTTGTAAGGATTTAACTTGATTAACTGTGACATCATTAACCATAATATTATTTTCCCTTAACCATGACTGATTACCTAAATAAAAGCAATCGATAAATGGCGTGATAATTCCTTTTACTCCTTTACCGTGACAATTTTCTAACTTTTGATTATCAAGAATTTCTAGGTTGAGTTTTTGGGCTTTTTTAAGGATAGTTTCAGCTAGAGGATGATTAGCCACAATTTCTAAACTAGCGGCAATTTGTAATATTTTATCTTCGGAAAATTTATCTGGATAATAAGAGAATATATCAGTAATTTCTAAGTATCCTTGAGTAAGAGTTCCTGTTTTATCAAAGACGATGGTTTTTAAGTTCTTAACTTGTTCTAACACATCGCCGCCTTTAATTAACAACCCATTTTCTGCACCTAGGGTTGTGCCTACTAAAATCGCTGTGGGTGTAGCTAAACCTAAAGCACACGGACACGCTATCACAAGAACATTAATCGCTAACTTGAGGCTGAGAATAATTTTAGTAGTATCTAATTCTATAACTATATTTGACCAAATTTGTGTGCCCCAAAAATACCAAAAACTAAAGGTAAAAAAGGCCGTCGCAATGATAAAATAAGTAAAATAACTAGAAACAGTATCAGCGAACTTTTGCACTGGTGGTTTACGAGTTTGAGCGGCTTCAACGGTAGCAATAATTTGACTGAGAAGAGTATTTTTACCATCGGTGACGGCTTCCACAATTACCATATTGCCATGATTAATTGTTCCTGCACAGACTTTTTCGCCAACACTTTTGAAAGTAGGTAAAGATTCCCCCGTGAGTAAAGATTCATCAACGGTAGTTTCACCTTCGATAATAATACCATCAACGGGAAATTGCTCCCCTGATAACACTCTTACCCACTCCGTAGGCTTAACTTGTAAGGCTGGAATTTGTAAACCTTGATCTTGATTAGAATTAATTTTACCCACTAAACGCGCAAATTGAGGGCGTAAACTAAGTAATGCTTCCAAAGAATCTACAGCCTTATTTCTAGCGGTTGACTCTAATACTTTACCTAAAAAGATAAATCCAAGTAACATGACTGGCTCATCAAAAAAACATTCCCAACCCAATTCAGGGAAAATGAGTGCGATACAACTAGCTATATAAGCACAAATCGCACCAATACCCACTAAACTATTCATATTAGGTTTTCTTTGCCATAAACCCTGCCAACCGTTAAGTAAAATTTCTCTACCCGGAATTAGTAAACTAGCGGTAGCTAAACCCCAATGAAACCAAATATTAGTTAACCAATGCCAAGGATGTAAACCTAAATGATGTAAATGTCCGATGGTAGAAAATAGTAAAAGAAAAGCAGCACTGATTAAAAGATATTGTTGATTTTTTTTAGCCGATAATCTTTTTTGGTGAATAATTAATTTTTGATTTTCCTGTGTTTCGTCTTTTAATCTTACTTGGGTAGGAAAACCGAGATTTGTCAGTTTTTGGGCGATAGTTTCTAATTCCACAACACCTACTTGATATTCTACCAAAGCGACAGAAGTCATTAGATTGACATTGGCACAAATAATTCCTTGATGTTGACTGATTTGTTTTTCTACTGATTTGACACAACCACCACATTTCATGCCATCTATATCTAAAGTGATGGTATCGATAGAAGGTATTGTTTGTTTTAGGAAGGGAGAAGTTAAACTTAAAGAAACCATGTTAAATTATATTTATTGTTAAAGTTAATGTGTTTCATAATTAGAAGCCTGAGATTGTAATAATTGAGTTACTTGAGTAAAAACACTGTCAGAGGGTTTGCTTTTATTAATAGCGTGTCTTTCTGGATAAAATTCAGGACGGTCAAGATATAATGAAATAGATTGCTCTACTTGTTCAACAATAAAGTTTTTTAATTCTTCTTTGGCTTTCTCTCTTTGAAAATTAGCTCCTTCTTCAGTGGTAGCATACAGGGGAGGTAAACGGTTAAGGGCATAAGCAGAAATATCTCCAACATCTAATAATCGACTACTGCTAGTTTCAATTTCCGCAACCCTAGAAATCACCTCACTAACCACTAATTCTTCCATAACATTAATAAATTGTTTACGAGGCATCGCTAAAACCTCTCCCGTGAGTAATGCACCCATCAGTTTATCTAATGCTACATATTCTTCTAAAGATAACTCAGAGGATGTTTCACATAATTTTCCTACTTCCGCTTCCATGGTGGGAGTCAAATATCCTGTTTCCAATGCTTGATTAACAATTTGATTGATTTCCATTATTCCTCTATAAGATTACATTGAGCAAAAACTACTTTACAATTTTAGTTTACAGTGAATTAATAGTTTTAAAAGCAATAATTTGGAATAAAAAACCTCTGGTTATTGCGATGAACCTTAAAGATATGTTAAATTTTATGTAGTAAAAGATCCCACCATTACCATTGTTAATGATGTCAGATCTTGCTACAACGTCATGATATAATTCAATTGACTAATTCTATAGATCTTCAAAACTGAGATTTATGGTTATTAAACGGTAAGACTAACCGTATTTGCACCAAAGCAAAAAATCTCTCCACGAAAGTAAGAGAATGTCTCAAATATTGATTTAAAAATCACTGTACATAAATAATCCTTAAAAGTTCACGGCTTAATGTTTACTAAACAAGTAACCGATTCTCCTGTTTATAAATGGTTTAATGATCGCCTAGAAATAGAAGCGATTTCCGATGATATTAGTAGCAAATATGTTCCCCCCCACGTCAATATTTTTTATTGCTTAGGCGGAATTACCCTAACTTGCTTCTTAATTCAGTTTGCAACGGGGTTTGCTATGACTTTTTACTACAAACCCACTGTTACCGAAGCCTTTTCTTCTGTTCAATTTATTATGAATGAAGTTAACTTCGGTTGGTTGATTCGTTCTATCCATCGCTGGTCAGCTAGTATGATGGTATTAATGTTAATTCTCCATGTATTCCGTGTTTATTTAACTGGTGGTTTCAAAAAACCTCGTGAGTTAACTTGGGTTGTGGGGGTAACTATGGCAGTAATTACCGTTTCTTTCGGTGTAACTGGTTATTCCTTACCTTGGGATCAAGTGGGTTATTGGGCGGTTAAAATCGTTTCTGGTGTACCTGCGGCTATTCCTGTAGTGGGTGATCAAATGGTAGAACTTTTAAGAGGTGGTGCAAGTGTAGGTCAAGCTACTTTAACTCGTTTCTATACCATTCATACCTTTGTTTTACCTTGGTTAATGGCAGTATTCATGTTATTACACTTCCTCTTAATCCGTAAACAAGGGATTTCTGGTCCTTTGTAATGTTTAAATCATGATCACTAATAACCCCCTTATCCCTAATTTTGAGGGTGAATACGAAAAAAAGTACTCAAAAATAAGGGGAATTTGAAGATAAGACAAATCTTTGAATTTTTGTGGATAAAGTGACTAAATTTAAAATCTTTTACGGATAAAATATAAACATATCTACTTTTTGTCAAATCCCCTTCTTAATTAAGGAGACAATTTCAAATTATGTCCAATCCTAATTCTCAGTTACACAAAAAACCTGATCTCAATGATCCTAAATTAAGAGCAAAATTAGCTCAAAATATGGGTCATCATTATTACGGTGAACTTGCATGGCCTAACGATATTCTCTATATGTTTCCTGTTTGTATTTTAGGTGCATTAGGTTTAGTTGTTGGTTTAGCAATTCTTGATCCTGCTATGATGGGTGAACCTGCTGATCCTTTTGCTACTCCGTTGGAAATCTTACCTGAATGGTATTTATATCCTGTTTTCCAAATTTTACGGGTTTTACCTAACAAACTTCTTGGTATTGCTTGTCAAGCAGCTATTCCTTTAGGTTTAATGTTAGTACCTTTCATTGAAAGTGTTAATAAGTTCCAAAATCCTTTCCGTCGTCCTATTGCGATGACTGTATTTTTATTCGGTACTGCTGTAACTCTTTGGTTAGGTGCTGGTTCTGTATTCCCCATTGATAAATCCTTAACTTTGGGTTTATTCTAAGTTTTGACTTAAAATTCAAAATTATCGAAATCAAGTATCTGTGATGGCTTTTAGGCTCTTTAGATGATGAGTTTAGAGGCGATCGCAGATATTTTTTTGTGTTGATTATTTTTTCATGGCTAAAGTTAAACCGTCACCGATGGGAATTAAACTTAAATCAATACGAGAATCTTGAGCTAATTTAGTATTAAAGTCTCGAATTTTTTGAGTTCTATGATCATTAATATTAACGTCTGCTACTTTACCATACCAAAGGACGTTATCAATGGCGATTAAACCACCTTTTCTTAATAACTGTAAAGATTTTTCATAGTAATTATCATAGTTACTTTTATCTGCGTCAATAAAGATAAAATCGAAAGTTTCTTTTTCGTCATGAAGAATTAATTTATCTAAGGTTTCTAAAGCTGGGGCAAGATGTAAGGTTATTTTATGATCTACTTGGGCTTTTTGCCAATAACTTTTTGCAATGGCGGTAAAATCTTCATTTATATCACAGGCGATAAGTTTTCCTTCTTCGGGTAAGGCTAAAGCCATAGCAGTGGAACTGTAACCCATAAAAACACCTATTTCAAGAATTTTTTTTACTCCCATTAACTTAATTAATAATGCCAAAAATTGCGCTTGATCTGCCGAAATTTGCATTTTTCCCAGAGGATGGTTAACGGCTTCTTGCCTTAATTCGTGTAATACTGGCGATTCTCTTAGGGATATTGACAATAAATATTCGTATAATTCAGGGGATAAATTTAGGGTTTTATTACTCATAGAAATAGCTGAAAATCACATAATTTTTAGATCAAAATCTTACTTAAATTATCTTGATTTCTGGTTATTATATAGCAATCTTATCTTTATTCAATTAATTAGGTACTTATGAAGGAAACAAAATGGCAAATTTCTCCTTGTGATAATATTCCTCGTGAGTTTTTTGAACAAGTAAACCATATCACCAAAAGAAACAAATCTGATTATTTAGCCAAATTATTATGGGGTAGAGGTATTCGTGATTTGGAAAAGTTGAGGGAATTTTTAGATAACAATAGTTATCAACCTTCTCCAGCTTCAGAATTTGGCAGAGAAATAAAATCGGCTTTAATTCGTTTAAAAAAAGCCAGAGATGAGGGGGAAAAAGTCGCTATTTGGGGTAATGTTTATGGTGATGCTATAACGACTACTTGTTTATTATGGGAGGGTTTAAAGCCTTTTTTTCCTGATGAAAGTCAATGGAGTTATTATTTTCCTGATAACTTAACGGAATTTTCGGGTTTAAATTCTCATGGTATTGATTTATTAAAGAAAAAAGGAGTAACTTTAATTATTGTGGCGGATACTGGTAGCAGTAATTTGGCTGAAATTAATTATGCTCAAACTTTGGCTATGGATATGATTATTATTGATCATCATATTTTACCTGATGAACGTCCTCCTGTGGTTTCTTTTCTTAATCCTCTTAATTTCGCCGACAATCATCCTTTTTATACTTTTTCTGGTGTCGCTATTGCTTATAAACTTTTAGAGGCTTTATATCAACAATTTCCTGCTATTTTCTCTCAACCTTTAACAGATTTTCTTGATTTAGTGGTGATTGGGTTATTAACGGAAGTAACTGAGTTAAAAGGAGATTCTCGCTATTTAGTAAAACAAGGTATCCCGTTTTTAAAAAATACTAAACGTATTGGTTTAGAAACTTTACTAAAATTATGTCAACAAAATGGCGATCGCCCGATGGATATTTCTCAAGGTATTATACAAAGAATAAATGCAATAAGTTACATTCATAGTAGTACAGATTTTGCATTTCAATTATTAACCACTAAAAATAGTGATTTAGGAAAACAATTAGCAGAAAAAGCAGAAAAAGCGAATCTAAATCTTAAGGAATTACAGAACGAAATAGTTAAACAAGCAGAAAAAAAAATACAAGAATTAGATTTATCCACAACGGCAGTAATTATTCTTACAGATAATCGATGGGAGAAAAATATTTTAGCTTCCGTTGCGAATATAGTTAGTAAAAAATATACACTGCCGACTATTTTATTATCGACAAAAGATAGTTTTAATCAAGATAATTTAATCATAGCAAAAGGTTATGGTAGTTCAATTAATAATGTAAATTTAGATGAATTAATTATTAACCAACGAGATTTATTAGAGAGTTTTATCAAATATTCTAACACCATAGAATTATCTTTACCTTTAGAAAATATAGAATTATTTAGAGATAGTATTAACCAACAAATAAAAAGTAAAATTAATTGGGATTATTTACCTTCAATTATTCCTATTGATTTAATGGTTAGTGTTAGGGAATTAGGAGAAAATTTATGGCAAGAATTAAGTTTAATTGAGCCTTGTTGCTTAAATAATTCTACACCTAAATTATTGATAAAAAATGCTTGGTTTAGTAAGCCTAAAAATGTGAATCATAGTGATAAATATGGGCAAAAAATTAAATATATTAAAACTTATTTTACTATTTATGATGAGAGTAGTAAATCTCATGGTTTTGATGGTATTTGGTGGGAACATTATCCCTCAGAAATTAATCCAGATTATCGTTATGACGTGGTAGTAGAATTAGATTATAATGCCAAAATAAAAGATTATTATATAAGAATAATTGCTCTTAAACTTGCAGTCGAAAATCAGGTTGAAAAAAAAGTAAATTTATCATCTTCTATCATAGATAATCGATGTCAAAAATCTCTATTAATTAATAATAATTCGACAAATATTTTATTGAATAAATGTCCTTTACAGTGGGTGGAAATGACTCAAAAATATGATGAAGCGATCGCATCACAAAGGAGTTTAATTTTAAGCTACAATCATCACAATAAAAATGATGTAGAGGAATTATGGAAAGATTTTTTGGGTATAATTAAATATTTAGTTGAGAAAAATTACATAATAGAAATAGAGAAGTTATTAACAAGATTATCTATTAGTGAATTAGCCTTAGAATGTATTTTAAATGCCATAGAAGACATAGGGATTATTTATGAAAAAATAGATAACAAAATAATGTTTAAACAAACTAAATCATTTTTTGAGTCTGAAGTTTATATAAAGACTAAAAATTGTTTTGAAGATATAATTAATCAAGAAAACTTACAAAAAACTTATTTTTATCAAGTACCTGTTAATATTTTAGAATCAGAAATGAATAAAAAGACTGATTATTCTTCATAAATTATTCACTAATAAATAAACTTTTAACTAAAATTTTTGTCTTAAAATCTAATTGTTGCCAATCTAATTCTCCATCATCATCTATCAAATTTTTATCAGTTTCTACAGGGTGAATTTGTCCTGATTTATAAGAATCAAAACATACTTGAAAACAAAGTTCCCAAATATTATTTTTACTGATGTAATTACCTTTTTTTAAACAAACAATATAAGCAGGAAAAGGTTTGGTTATTTCTTCATAACTTATATCCCATGACAATAATTCTGATTGTTGACGGAGGTTATCTATTAATCTAATATAAATTGGTTGTAATAATAATTGTGCTTTTTCATATTCTTTTATATCTTTAAATTTTGGTTGCATTATTTTTTCTAAAAATCAAATATTAAATTAATTTTTGACGGAAAATTTTATAAATAAATTTAGTTATAATAATAATTTTTTTTGTATTATTTATTTTAATCTTTAAGTTGACATAATTAGTTCTAAATTTCTTGATTTCAAAAGCTGTTAGTAAAATCGTTAGAGGTATTTCTTTTAAAATTAAATTGGAATTACTATTAATTTGTGATAATAAATTATTAAGATTAAATAAATAATTATTAAATTTTATCAGTTTCCATAATAAACAAAAGTTAAAAAACACGATCATTAAATTAACAAAAATCACAAATTTTAAAGACATTCTATTTACTTATATTTGACTTTAAAAAATAAGATTGTACCAGCTAATATTAACGTTACTGTATTACTAATAATAATCGGCACATCACCCAGCAAAATTCCATAAATTAACCATAGAAAAACACCAATACAAAAACTTAAAAACATTGATAATGATAAATCTTTAGCCGATCGCGATCGCCATGTTTTAATAACTTGAGGTAAAAAAGAAATAGTGGTTAAAAAACCTGCCATTAAACCAATTATTGTGACTAATTCCATAATTAAAACCTGAGTAAGGAATAACAGAAAAGATTGAGGTAGCTTAATAAATTGGTGAGTAAAATTAATTATACATTTTATGTGGCTCAAACCTCTGGTAACAATGGGTTTTAACCATTACCTATATACGCCTGAGTACTTAATATAAAAGCGGGGAATTGATTTATAGCTTAATTATGGATAAAAAAACCCCCTAAAAAATAGGAGGGTTTAAGTAGTTAAATAAAAGAGAAAAATTAGCCTAAAATTTCTTTAGCTTTAGCCACAACATTATCAACGGTAAAGCCGAATTTCTCCATAACGACATCACCCGGAGCAGATGCACCATAAGTATTAATACCGATACAAGCTCCTTCGTCACCGACAAAACGTTCCCAACCAAAGGTTACACCTGCTTCCACAGAAACACGTTTTTTGATGGCTTTGGGTAATACAGATTCTTTATATTCATCACTTTGTAAGTCGAATAATTCCACACAAGGCATGGAAACTACACGCACTTTTAAGCCTTCGGCTTTTAATTTTTCGGCGGCTTTAATACAAAGTCCGACTTCGCTACCTGTACCGATTAAGATTAAGTCTAATTCGTTAGGAGCAAATCCACAAGCCGCTACATAACCGCCTTTAGCTACGGCATCAATAGACGAACCAGCTAAGTTATCTAAGTTTTGACGGGTTAAAGCTAAGAGGGAAGATTTTTTCTTAGTTTCGATGGCTACTTTGTAAGCTCCAGAAGTTTCGTTACCGTCAGCAGGGCGAAATACCATTAAGTCTGGAATTAAGCGTAAAGAAGCCACTTGTTCAACGGGTTGGTGAGTAGGACCATCTTCACCTAATGCGATGGAATCATGAGTCATAACCCAGATAACTTGAGCTTCAGAAAGAGCCGAAAGACGGATAGAATTTCTCATGTAGTCAGAGAAAATCAAGAAAGTTGCACCGTAAGGAATTAAACCAGTGTTATGTAAAGAAATTGCATTACAAATTGCACCCATAGCGTGTTCACGAACACCAAAATGCACGTTACGATTTTCGTAAGCACCTTTTTGGAAATCCCCAGAAACCTTAAGTTGAGTGAGGTTAGAATGGGTTAAATCCGCAGAACCACCAATTAACTGAGGTAAAACCGTAGAAATAGCATTTAAGCAGTTTTCAGAGTGTTTACGACTAGCTAAAGGTTTATCTTCAGGAGTATAGGAAGGTAACACATCTGCCCAATTTTCAGGAAGTACGCCAGAAGTGATAGTTTCAAATTCTTTGGCTTCGGTAGGATATTTTGTTTTGTAAGTAGCGAGGGTTTGATTCCATTGCGCTTCTAAACTTGCACCACGTTCGATGGCTTTGTTAAAGTGATCATAAACTTCTTGAGGTACGACAAAAGGAGCGTAATTCCACCCCAAGTTTTTACGAGTAGCTTCTACTTCATCACCACCTAAAGCCGCACCATGAACACCTGCGGTATTTTGTTTTTTAGGTGAACCATAACCAATAGTAGTGGTAACTTTGATCATGGTAGGTTTATCAGTAATAGATTTAGCTTCAGCAATAGCCGCAGCGATGGCATCTAAATCAGTATTACCATTTTTTACATGGAGAACGTGCCAACCATAAGCCTCAAAACGCTTAGAAACATCTTCAGTAAAAGCTATGTCCGTTGAACCATCGATAGAGATATGGTTATCATCATATAAAGCGATGAGTTTACCTAAACCCCAATGGCCTGCTAAAGAAGCGGCTTCTCCAGAAATACCTTCCATATTACAACCATCACCCATAATCACATAGGTGTAATGATCGATTAAAGTACAGTCTGGTTTGTTATATTTAGCAGCTAAATGAGCTTCAGCTAAAGCCAAACCAACACCGTTAGCGATTCCTTGTCCTAGAGGACCAGTAGTAACTTCAACACCAGCAGTAACAAAGTTTTCAGGGTGGCCAGGGGTTTTAGATTTCCACTGACGGAATTGTTTTAAGTCATCAATAGTTACACTATCATATCCAAATAAATGTAATAAAGAATATTGAAGCATAGAACCATGACCAGCAGAAAGCACAAATCTATCTCTGTTAATCCACTGAGGATTTTTGGGATTAAATTTCATGAATTGATCCCATAACACAAAAGACATGGGAGCCGCGCCCATAGGTAAGCCGGGGTGTCCAGATTTTGCTTTTTCGACACCATCGATAGATAGGAAACGAATAGCATTAACGCAAAGTTCTTGAATAGACTGGGTTGCAACCACCATAATGATTTTTTTTGACTTAATTTAACTAAATATAAATGTTTGAACAATTACAAATTATTTTCTCATTCTTGAGTAGAGATAGCAAGTTTTAACCATTAACAATAAATTTTATTGATGTTTGCGAAACGCTAAAGTAACATTATGACCGCCAAAACCAAAAGAATTAGATAAAGCAACCTCTACTTTTACCTTACGGCTTTTATTCGGTACATAATCTAAATCACAGTTAGGATCTGGATTATTTAAGTTAATAGTAGGCGGTACTTCATCATTAGCGATCGCTAAAACCGTTGCTACCGCTTCAATGCCACCTGAGCCACCTAATAAATGCCCTGTCATGGATTTAGTCGAACTCACCACAATGTTATAAGCATTATCCCCTAAAGCCCGTTTAATAGCCTTAGTTTCTGTTTTGTCATTGGCAGAAGTACTTGTACCATGGGCATTAATATAACTCACCTGAGAAGGGCTTAAATTTCCATCTTTGAGGGCTAACTCAATGGCTTTAGTTGCTCCATCTCCTTCGGGTACGGGAGAAGTCATATGATAAGCATCGCAAGTCATACCATAACCTACCATTTCAGCATAAATTCTTGCACCTCTTGCTAAGGCAGATTCTCTTTCTTCTAAAATAAGAATACCTGAACCTTCCCCCATGACAAAACCATCACGATCTTGATCAAAAGGGCGACTAGCAGTTTCGGGGCTATCATTACGAGTAGATAAAGCCTTTGCGGAAGCAAAACCTGCCATAGCCAAAGGAGTAATAGCAGCTTCTGTACCACCGCAAATCATGGCTTTAGCATAACCATTTTGAATGAGACGAAAAGCATCACCAATGGCATTTGAACCCGCAGCACAAGCCGTTACAGAGCAGGAATTAGGGCCTTTTGCCCCCACATGGATCGCCGTTAAACCAGCCGCCATATTACAAATCATAGTTGGTACAAGAAACGGAGTAACTCGATTTGGCCCTTTAGTTAGCAATACTTCTTGTTGTTCTTCCATGACACTTAAACCGCCAACTCCAGTACCGATAACGATACCAATGTCGTCGGCGTTATCATCATTGATGACTAGATTAGCGTCCTTCAAAGCATCTTTACTAGCGGCAATGGCGAATTGAGAAAATCTTGCCATACGTTTAGCTTCTTTACGATCCATGTATAATAAAGGATCAAAGTTTTTGACTTCTCCAGCAATTTTAGAGGCATGATCTTTTGTATCAAAACAAGTAATCATTGTGATACCATTTCGCCCTTCTATTAAACCTTGCCAATATGTCTCTAAAGTGTTACCGATGGGAGTTATCGCTCCTAAACCTGTAACTACAACTCTTTTTAGTTGTGAATTAGTCATAATTATTTATATATATATGTACATCTGCAGTTAATCCCAGACATAAGTAATAAGTTGTGGTACAAGTACTTAACATTAATAATAGGTTGATAATGTAGGCTTCTTGTCTTATTGTCTCTGTTAAATGATATTTTAATTTTTGATGGATAACTAAACAGAGTAAGTGAATTTTGCTCAATTTAGTTATCTTAAAACTAAGAAAACTTCTGAAAAAAAGAAAATTTAATCTTATGCGGCGGCTTGGGTTTTGCTTTGAATATGCTCTACTGCTGCTCCTACCGTAGATATTTTTTCCGCTTCTTCATCGGTAATTTCGATTTCAAATTTTTCCTCTAAAGCCATTACTAATTCCACAACGTCTAAAGAATCAGCGTCTAAATCGTTCACAAAGTTAGCTTCTGGTGTTACACGTTCTATTTCAACATCTAATTGATCAACAACGATTCCTTGTACTTTCTCTAATATTTCTAAGTTCATATTTTCTCTATATTTATTTAAACTATTAACTGCTTATTATTTCTATTCTATTAAGTAATAAAAATTAATACAAAATGTTTGACTGTTTTTTAGTTTACATTTTTTTGGTAAGCAATTAATAATAATATCTAAAAATGGTTCAACTTTCTCATTTTGATTTTTAACTATCCACTATCAAGTATTTATGGAGGCTAAAACTTTTCTAGCTTCTTCTCTATCATCAAAGTGTATTTTTTCTGTGCCTAAAATTTGGTAATCTTCATGGCCTTTTCCCGCAATTAAAACTCCATCTCCACTTTGTGCCATTTCGATAGCAATTTTGATGGCTTTTGCTCGATCTCCTTGTACTATCGGTTTAATATGATCAGGAATACCCTTTAAAATATCCTTTAAAATTTGCTCAGGGTTTTCTGTGCGAGGGTTATCGGAAGTTACTACTACTATATCTGCACCTTCGGCTGCTATTTTACCCATGATGGGGCGTTTTGTCCGATCGCGATCGCCACCACAACCAAATACACAAATCATTTTACCAGAAATAAAGGGACGAGAGGCTTTCAATAAATTTTCTAAACTGTCAGGAGTATGCGCATAATCAACGATGACATTTATGTCTTGATTCTTACTAATAGTAACTCTTTCCATGCGCCCAGGTACACCGTTAAAATGAGGAAGACATTGAGGGATAATTTCTAAATTTACTCCTAATGGTAAAACTGCCCCCACACTAGCTAAAAGATTTGATAAGTTAAATTGTCCCACCAAGGGAGAAGAAAATTTAATGTTACCTAAAGGAGTATGTAATAAACCTTTAACTCCTGTGGCTTGATAGGTTAATTGACTTGTGTATAAATCTGCTTGAGGATTATTAACGCTATAAGTCCAAATTTGCTCAGATTTTAGGCTATTAATCAATTTTTGCCCGTAAGAGTCATCGTAATTAATAATTGCTTTTCCCTGTAAATATTCAGGGCTAAATAGTAACGCTTTTGCGGCAAAATAATCATCCATATCTTTATGGTAGTCGAGATGATCTTGGGTTAAATTAGTAAATACAGCGACATCAAATTTACATCCTCTAATTCTTTTTTGAGCTAAAGCATGGGAGCTTACTTCCATAACGACATAATTATTTCCTGCTTCTACCGCTTCCGCTAGTTGTGCTTGTAAATCAATGGCAAAAGGGGTTGTATGGGTTGCAATTTTTTGATAACCTTGCCAACGAGCATATAAAGTGCCAAATAATGCAGTTTTTTGTTGTGCTTGATGTAAAAAATATTCGATCAAATGGGTTGTAGTGGTTTTACCGTTTGTACCTGTTACCCCAATCATGTTTAATTGCTGACTAGGGTAATTATAAAATTTACTAGCAATATCAGCACAAATACTAACAATATCATCACTGATAATGACGCAATCTTCACTATTAGGCGGTATTTTACTCGCCGCCGATGGACTTATAATAGCAGCTATAGCCCCTTCTTTTAAAGCACTTTGCCAAAATTCACCACCATCAACCCTTGTGCCTTCCATACCAATAAATACATCTCCAGAGGTACAACCATGAGAATTAGTCGTAATACCTTTTATTTCTGCGTTTAGGTTAGGATGTTCGGGAATGTAATTAAGATGACTTAAATCTGCTAATAATTGGCTTAATTTCATATAATTTATTCCTTTCTTATTTCAATAGTTAATGATTCTCTGTTTTTTCTAATTACTTATTTTGCACACAGTTTCGTAAAATTTTCGTCAATTGTACCACCGAAATTCGAGGAGAGGGACGAGGAATTAATTTTTCTCCTTCAGTAGTAGATAAAAACAATACAGGAATCTCATATTGATACATTTCCCACCATTGATTATTAGTACTAATATCTCTGATTTCAATGTCTAAATCCATGTCAGTAATAGCCTTTAATTTTTCCTCTAATCCTTCACATAAATGACATCCAAGTTTACTGTATAAAATTATTTTCATGGAAAAAAAAGTATTAAGAAATTATCTCTTAGGATAAAATAGCACAATGATAGTTAAGCCATCTTCATGTTAAAAATTATTAAATAAAGTAAATGACTGATTTAATCGCACTTTTTTCGGCGGCAGCCATGGGAGGTTTATTCGCTTCTATCTTAGGGCAACCGATTATTTTAGGCTATTTATTAGCGGGAATTATTGTAGGTCCTTTTGAATTAGGTTTAATTCATGATTATGAACAAGTGCAAACTATAGCCGAATTGGGAGTTACTTTTTTATTATTTGCCATCGGCGTAGAGTTTTCTTTTGGTGAATTAAAGAAGGTTAAAAATATTAGTTTCGGTGGCGGTGGTTTGCAAATTGCCTTAACTATCGCATTAACTGCTTTTGTTTCTGTTACGGTGGGTTGGGTAACTTCTGTACCTCAAGGTGTATTTTTAGGGGAACTTCTTTCTCTTTCTTCTACTGCCGTAGTTATTAAAGCCTTAATGGAATCTAACGAAACTTCTACGTCTCATGGGCAAGTTATGTTAGGAATCCTCATCGTTCAAGATTTGGCTTTAGGACTAATGTTAGCGGTTTTACCCGCTTTAGATCAACCTATTGATGAAATTGGTATCGCCATCGGTATCGCATTAGTTAAACTGGCTTTATTTGCTTTAGGTGCATTTATGGTGGGTAAATGGGTAATTCCGAAATTACTCAAATTATTAGCAAAAACCGAAAGTCGAGAATTATTTTTATTAGGGGTTGTGGCGTTATGTCTTTGTATCGCTTTGTTAACAGGCTATATTGGCTTGTCAACGGAAATGGGGGCTTTTGTGGCAGGTTTAATGATTTCTGAAGTAGAATATTCAGATCAAACCCTTGATTATGTTGAACCATTAAGAGATATTTGTGCCGCCGCATTTTTTGTCTCTATTGGTATTTTAATTGATCCTGTTTTTCTCTGGCATAATTTACCTTTAATTTTAGGATTGGTTTCCTTAGTTTTAATTGGTAAATTCATTATTATTAGCCCTATAGTTGTATTGTTTAAATATCCTCTTAAAACCGCTATTATCGCAGGGTTAGGATTAGCTCAAATTGGAGAATTTTCTTTTGTTTTAGCGGATGAAGGGCGTGATTTTTCCTTAATTTCTGAAAAAGTTTATATGCTAATATTAGGCACAACGGCAATGACTTTAGTTGTTACCCCTTTTGTGCTTAAATTTATTCCCATTCTTTTGTCTAAAGCTGAATCTTACCCCTTGTTTGAAAGTTGGTTAACTAATGTAGAAACTTCCCTAGAAACTTCTGAAGATTTACCTGTAAATGATCATGTTATTGTTTGTGGTTATGGACGAGTAGGGAAAAATGTGGTAAAACTTTTACTTAATCAAGGTCATAAAGTGTTAGTTATTGATCAATCGGAAGAACAAACCAAAAAATTACGAGAGAAAAAAATTCCCTATTTATATGGTAATGCTTCTAGTTTACTTGTTCTGGAGAAAGCTGAAGTATCTGGTGCAAAAGCCATGGCCGTTGCTTTACCTGATCCTATGAGTGCTAGATTATGTATTAAAAGAGCGTTACAACTTAATCCAGAATTAGATACAGTTGTTCGTGCCAATGACGTAGAAGACATTGAAATGTTATATCAATTAGGTGCAAAAGAAGTAATACAACCAGAATTTGAGGCCAGTCTTGAACTTTCCGCCCATTTATTTAGAGTGTTAGGATTACCGAGAATAACCATAGAAAAAGACATTCAGGAGATAAGAAAAACGCAGTATTTACAGTTACAACCTGATCGCTCTCAAGAAGAAATATCCAGAGAGTTAGAAGAAGCTGTTACTACTATGAATCATAAATGGTACACATTACCAGATAATTCTTATATCCAAGGTATGACTATTGAGGAGGCTTATGTGAGAAAGTTAACAGGAGTTAGTATTATCGAAATAAAACGTACTAATGGTGAAAAAATAGATTATCCTAATCCCCAAACTGTCATGAATAAAGGTGATAAACTGTTATTAATCGGTAATGATGATGACTTTCAAGCCTTTGATTATTTAGCCAAGGAAAAAGTAATCTTACCTAAAGATGGCGATTCTTGCCTCTGGTTATCAATCTGTAAAAACAGTGATTTCGTCGGTAAAAAACTCAGTGAAATTAATTTACAAGAACATTTCGGAGTTATTATTCAAGGTATTAGGCGCAAAAATCGCTATATTCGTTTTCCTGACATTCACACGGAAATTAAACTAGGAGATAATATCTTACTTTTCGGTAAGTTAGAGTTATTAAATCAAGTCAATCAGTAGGGGTGAATGGCATTCACCCAAATAAATGACTAAAATGGCTTCTTTGTTACTTTATTTGCGATCAATTTGCGCCAAAATAGCCGCTAAAATTTCTCCTGCGCCTTGTTGTTTTAGTTTCTCTGCTAATTGAGCACCAATTTCATCAGGATTACTACGAGAGCCTGTTACACTATCTTTAAGGAGTTGTTTACCATCTAAACTAGCAACCATACCTTTCAAAGTTAGGTTATCACCTTCAATCATACTATTAACGCCGATGGGTACTTGACAACCCCCTTCTAAAACTCTTAAAAAAGAACGCTCTGAAGCAGTACAATCTCTAGTATCTTGATCTTCAATCCCTTTTATCACTTGTAACACCATTTCATCACCAATTCGGCATTCAATGCCCAAAGCACCCTGCCCTACTGCATGAAGGGAAATATCAGAGGGTATTTCTTGATGTATGCGATCGCCCATGCCTAATCTTTCTAAACCAGCGACGGCGAGAATAATAGCATCATATTCACCAGCGTCTAACTTCCCAAGACGAGTATTAACATTTCCGCGCACATCTTTAAAAGTTAAATGAGGATAATGATAACGTAATTGAGCGAGACGACGAAGAGAAGATGTACCAATTACTGCACCTTCTGGCAATGTATCAAGTTGTTTATCTTGATGTTTTTCGTTGACGACTAAAGCATCAGCAGGGTTAACTCTTTTCGTAACACAACCTAACATTAAACCTTCAGGAAGATTAGTGGGTAAATCCTTAAGAGAGTGTACCGCAAAATCCACTTGCTTGTTAATCATTCCAACTTCTAACTCTTTGGTAAATAAACCTTTATCACCAATTTTCGCTAAAGCTACATCAAGAATTATATCTCCTTGAGTACTCATTTTTTCTACTTCAAATTCTACATCAGGGAAAGAAGTTTCTAATTCTTTTTTTACCCAATAAGTTTGTACTAATGCTAGTTGACTTTTACGAGATCCAATTACTATAGTACGTTCATTATCAATGGTTGCGGTCATATAAATAGTTTTTATAGAAATTTTTAGAACTCGATCTAGCTTACCAGAAAAATGCTTTGAACTATAAAATTATCGGTGAAGATAGGAGTTAGAAGTTATTGATTTTTTTGACATAATCAAATCTATTTGTGTATATAAATCAGCTAATTTTTTATTATTATCAATGACAACATCCGCCAGTTTAACTTTTTCTGTTAACGGTATTTGACTATTTATGCGAGAAATAGCTTCATTTTCTGCTAACTTATTACGACTTTTTAAGCGAGATAATTGAGTAAAAAAATCACAATTAACTACCCAAATTTCATCAACTAAGTTAGTCATTTTTGCTTCAAAAAGTAAGGGAATAGATAAAACAATAATAGAATTAGATAATAATTTTATCTGTGATTGTAAATCATCGAAAACAAAAGGATGTATTTGATTTTCTAACCACATTTTTTCTTGTGGACTATTAAAAATAATTTTACCTAATTTTGCTCGATTTAAGTTACCATCTTTTAATAAAATTTCTTCCCCATAACGGTTAACTATATTTTGGAAAATAGGAGAATTAATACTTACGGCTTCCCTTGCAATTAAATCTGCATCTAGTATAGGGATAAAATATTTTTCTGCTAAATAACTTGATACTGTTGATTTACCCGTAGCTATTCCACCTGTTAAACCAATAATTAGTTTATCTTTTTTATCCGTCATAATAATTAATATTCTGCTACTTATTTGATTAAATTAAATATTTGTTTTTTATATAAAATTTATCTATAGTATTTCTAAATTATTGGTGATAATTTTAGCTTCCCTAACGGAGAAATTAACTTATTATTTTCTTAAGACTCAAAAAGAAGAGATAATTAATAAGTAAAAGTTAGGATTAGAAATAAAGAAAAAATTTAAAATCTTTGATATTTATTCCTAATTCTTAAGTATTGAATACCTAAACTATGACAAAATTAACTAACTTATTGGGTACAACAATTACTTTTTTGATAGTTTTATCAGCAATATATTTTTTAGCAATCTCTGACTCTTTTGCAAAGGTTTCTAAATCCTCTTTTGTTGCGGAAGCAGGTACAGAAATTGTGCCTCTGGTTTTACCCATAATCTGAATAACTAAAGTAATTTCATCTACAATTAAAGCATCATTATCTAAGGTTAACCATGACTGTAAATGCACTGATTCACTATTACCTAATAACTGCCATAATTCTTCACTAATATGAGGTGCAAAAGGTGCTAAAAGTAAAATTAAAGTTTCAATTCCTTCCTGAAAAACAGGAGAATTTTTAATACTAGAATCTCGTAAAGCGTTGCTTAATTTCATTAACTCTGAAACTGCCGTATTAAATTGATAATCGCCGTTTAAGTCTTCAGAAATTTCTTTAATTGCGGTATAAATTGCTCTGCGTAAGTCTTTTTCTTCCTTAGTTAGCTGACTTTTATCAAAGGTTTTATCTTTAGAAGAATTAGGGTTTTCAACAAACTCATTAACTAACAACCAAACTCGATTTAAAAAGCGAAATTGTCCTTCAACATCAGCATCTTGCCACTCTAAATCTTTTTCAGGAGGTGCTTTAAATAAGATAAACATTCTAGCGGTATCTGCTCCATATTTTGACAATACCACTTGAGGGTCAACACCGTTATATTTAGACTTAGACATTTTTTCATAGAAAACTGACAATTTATCATTAGTTTCTTTCTCATAAAAAACCGTCTCAATTTTACCTTTATCGTTAGTTTCTTCCAGAGAATAAAGATTTTCAGGAATTACATATTTACCTGTTTTTAAGTTTTTATAAGTAATTCCTTGCACCATTCCTTGAGTCAATAAACGCTTGAAAGGCTCATCAACACTGACTAAACCTCGATCTCTTACTACTTTTGTGAAGAAACGAGAATAAAGTAAATGTAAGATTGCGTGTTCAATTCCCCCCACATACTGATCAACTCCCATCCAATCATTAACTCTGTCAAGGTTGAAAGGCTCATCTTGGTTCATTGCATCGGTATAACGGAAAAAATACCATGAAGAGTCAATAAAGGTATCCATGGTGTCAGTTTCTCTTTTTGCTGGTTTTCCACATTTCGGACAAGGCACATTTACCCATTCTTCTAGTTTAGCTAAAGGTGAAGGCCCCCGTCCAGAAAATTCTACATTCTCAGGTAGTTTAACAGGAAGATGCTCAGAGGGTACTGGCACTATACCACAATCTTCGCAGTGAATAACAGGAATAGGACAACCCCAATAACGTTGACGGGAAATCAACCAATCTCTAAGGCGATATTGAATACGCTTTTTACCATAGTCGTTATCTTCAGCTAATTTAATTATTTCTTCTTTACCTTTCACTGAATCCATACCATTAAAGCTACCAGAATTAATCATGATTCCTGCCTCGGTATATGCTTCTAATAGGCAAATATCAGAATTATCAGCATCATGGGGAAGAATAACAACTTTTATGGGTAAATTGTTTTCCTTAGCAAATTTAAAGTCTCTCACATCGTGGGCTGGTACACCCATAACTGCACCAGTACCATATTCGTATAACACATAATTGGCGATTAAAATAGGTATTTCTTCCCCAGTGAAAGGGTTAATAGCTTTACCGCCAGTAAATGTACCTTTTTTCGGCTTATCATCGGCTGTGCGCTCAATTTCACTCTCGTTACTTACTTCTTGAATAAAGGCTTCTACCGTTTCTTTTTTGTCTTCTGTAGTTACAATTTCTGTTAAAGGATGTTCAGGGGCAAGTACTACATAAGTGACTCCATAGACGGTATCAGGACGAGTGGTAAACACGGCAATTTTTTCATCTCTTCCCACAACGGGAAACTCTAAATAAGCCCCTACTGACTTTCCTATCCAGTTTTCCTGCATGGTTTTAACCCTTTCTGGCCAACCTTGTAGTTTTTGTAAGTCATCTAACAATTGTTCGGCATAATCGGTAATTTTGAAAAACCACTGTTTTAATAATTTACGCTCGACTTTTGCACCGCTACGCCATGAAAAACCATCAGCATCGACTTGCTCATTTGCTAGTACAGTTTGATCTATAGGATCCCAGTTTACCGCAGCTTCTCGTTGATAAGCCAATCCAGATTCTAAAAATTGTAAAAATAACCACTGTGTCCATTTATAGTATTCTGGGGAACAAGTAGCCACTTCTCGACTCCAATCAATGGATAAACCTAATTCTTGGAGTTGTGATCGCATTTGAGCGATATTTTCAAAAGTCCATTTAGCTGGAGGAATACCTCTATCAATGGCGGCATTTTCCGCAGGTAAACCGAAGGCATCCCAACCCATAGGGTGTAACACTCGATGTCCTTGCATTCTTTTAAAACGGGCAATAACATCGGTTATAACATAGTTGCGCACATGACCCATATGTAACTTTCCTGATGGATAAGGAAACATAGAAAGGGCATAAAATTTAGGCTTTTTGCTATTTTCTTCGGTAAAATAAAGATTAGAATCCGTCCATTGTTTTTGCCATTTCAACTCAATATCGCTAGGATTATAAGGAATTTGCATAAAATATTTTTGAAGTATTTATAATTATTTAATTTAGTCGATCTTATATTCTAGTCTAAACAGATAAAACCTAAAATATAATCTAGCAATTTTTACCTAAAACCTGATTATTTAGGGGTTGCTGAAAAAGTCTGAGGAAGGGGTAGGGCAAAGGGCAATGGGCAAAGGGCAAAGGTTTTAATGGTTTTGATTTTTGAAATTAGAGTTTGTAACTGTATAATACTACCCTGTTTTTTGAGCAAAAATGCCTAAAACTACGCACTTTTTTATTAACTTAACGATGCCCCAAGCCTTGATTTTAATAGCTTTCTGATTTATTCAGCAAACCCTATTTATCCTTCTTTTGAAGGTACTTCTAAAATCGTATTACCACTTAATTCAAAGGCTTCATGTACTGCTTTTAAGGCTTGAATACCTTGAGATTGAGCAACTACACAACTAATTTTAATTTCTGAAGTAGTAATCATATAGATATTAATATTTTCCTTTGCTAAAGCCTCAAAAAACTTCCCTGCAACTCCAGGTGAACCAATCATTCCTGAACCGACTATACTAACTTTAGCGATGTTGGTATCTACGACAATATCCCTGAATTTAATCTCAGATTGTAACTTATAAAGGGCTTTTTTTCCTTGTTCTGCATCTTGTTGTGCAACGGTAAAGGCTATATCTCTCATGGGAATACCATCCACTAAACGGCATCTTTGAGATTGAATTATCATATCAACACTGATATTTTCTTCCGCTAATATTGTAAATACTTTTGCAGCCATACCGGGTAAATCTGGCACATATAAAATAGCTAATTGTGCTTGATTTTCATCTAAAGCAACTCCTCTAACTGGTACTAAGATATTATTCTTTTCCACTGGATTTTGTATAATATTTGAACTATCAATATCAAAAGCCGAACATAATGCGGCGATGGCTTGATCACATTCGTCTTGATCTACAATACAACTTACCTTAACTTCTGAAGTGGAAATCATTTGAATATTAACTCTGGCATCCGCTAGAGATTGAAACATTTTGGCTGCAATACCAGGCCTTCCAATCATACCAGCCCCAGCAATAGCAATTTTAGCGATTTTTTTCTCAATCAAAATATCTGTATTACCATTTTCATCTAAAATAGGGGCGATGGCCATAGCGACAGATTCAGCGTGAGGTAAAACGCCTTTAACCACAGTGAAAGCAATATCATTACTATTTCCTTCGTGGATAGATTGAATAATCAAGTCAACATCGACGTTTTGACGGGCAATTTCTCCAAAAAGTTTTGCAGCAATACCTGGGCGATCAGCAACCCTTAAAAGGGCTATTTTAGCTTGATCTGAGTCAAATTGAACGGCATCAACGGCTTTTGTAATTTCTAATCCCACAAGAGATCTACCAACATGAGGAGGAGAAATAACTTTAGTACCAACATCGTCAGTCCAACTGGATTTTACCACCAAAGGCATTCCAAAATTACGAGCAATTTCCACCGCACGAGGATGTAAAACTTTTGCCCCTAAACTAGCTAACTCTAACATTTCATCGCTAGTAATTTCCGTCATTAGTTTTGCTGATGGTATTATACGAGGATCTGTGGTTAAAATTCCGGGTACATCGGTATAAATCTCACAACAATCCGCTTGAAGAGCAACGGCTAGAGCTACGGCTGAAGTATCAGATCCCCCTCTACCTAAAGTTGTAATTTCTAAATCAGCTAAGTTAGTTATACCTTGAAAACCAGCTACCACAACAACTTTACCTTGTTGTAATTCTCTATTAATACGATCTGGTTTAATTTCTAAAATCCGAGCTTTACTATGATTCGCTTCTGTGACAATACCAACTTGCCCTCCCGTTAAAGAAATAGCAGGTTGCCCGATTTCTTGTAACGCCATACTTAACAAAGAGATTGAAACTTGTTCTCCTGTGGAAAGCAACATATCCATTTCCCGACGACTGGGATTAGTAGAAATTTCTTGGGCTAATTTTACCAAGCCATCAGTGGTTTTTCCCATCGCAGAAACTACCACAACAACTTGGTTTCCTTCTTTGACAGTGCGAGAAATTCTTTGACTAACCGACTTAATACGATCTGTTGAACCTACCGAACTACCACCATATTTCTGGACAATTAGCGCCATATTCTAAATCATGATCAAAATTTACTGATTAATAGTAACAAAATTTGCCAACTAAATTCAAACTTCTTCTTTTGTCATGACTTAGGGATTCTTCGGGCGAATATTCTTCGCCACTGAAATATTACTTATAAAGAGCGTGTTTTTTCAGCCCAAACTCTGGAAGATAAGCCCCAAATATAAATAAATCCTTCTGCTGCTTTATGATCAAATTTATCATCAGCACCGTAAGTAGATAAATCTGAAGTATAAAGAGAATAATCGGATCTTCTACCCACAATAGTAGCGTTACCTTTAAAGAATTTAATTCTGACGACACCGCTCACTCTTTCTTGAGTTTTATCGATAAAAGCATCTAAAGCAGTTTTAAGAGGGCTATACCATAAACCTTCATAGACTAAACGAGTGTACATTAAATCCACCTGAGAGCGTTTATAATGGGTGACATCGCTGGTTAAAGTAAGACTTTCTAAATCTTCATGGGCTTTGATTAAAACTAATAACGCAGGTGCTTCATAAATTTCTCTCGATTTAATACCCACAACACGGTTTTCAACCATGTCTAATCGCCCAACACCATGATTACCTGCAATTTCATTTAATTTAGTAACCAGAGTAACAGGGGACAATGCTTCACCATCAACGGCTACGGGGATACCTTTTTCAAAAGTAATTTCAACGTATTGAGGTTCGTTAGGTGCATCCATAACGGATTTTGTCAAGTCGTAGATTTCTTCAGGAGGCTCAGTCATGGGATCTTCCAAAGGTCCTGCTTCTATACTACGCCCTAATAGATTACGATCAATACTAAAAGGAGAGGATTTTTTTACAGGAGATTCAATGCCAAATTTTTCGCCATAAGCTATGGTTTCTTCTCTACTCATACCCCATTCTCTAGCTGGAGCGAGGATTTTGAGGCTAGGATTTAAAGCTGTAATACCTAAGTCAAAACGTACTTGATCATTTCCTTTAGCTGTACAACCATGAGCTACAGCATCAGCACCGTATTTTTCTGCAACTCGCACTAACATTTTAGCAATTAAAGGACGAGCTAAAGCCGTAGATAGAGGATAACGATTTTCGTATAAAGCATTAGCTTTAATGGCAGGAAAAGCATAATCAGTGACAAATTCTTCAATAGCATTTTCTACTAAAGATTCCACCGCACCACATCTTAACGCCTTTTCTTGAATAGGACCTAATTCTTCTCCTTGCCCTAAATCCGCCGCTAAGGTGATAACTTCTTTAACACCCCATTCTTTCATTAAATAAGGAATACAAACGGAGGTATCAACCCCACCAGAATAAGCTAAAACTACTTTATTAGCACGACTCATAAAATTTACTCTATTATCTATAGAACTAAGTGGTTATTGTAGCAATAAGAGTATTTTTAACCAATTAAAAGTCAAGATTTGCCTACTTTTTCTTGATCAACTTGATTTTATCGGCTATTTCTGGGTAATATTTTTTAACAGTTCATAATCTTGAGGAGTATTACAATTAAATAATATTTCTCTATTCTTTACTAATATTTCTGCTACTTTTTCTTGATTTAACCATTGTTGAAAAGATCGATTTCCTTGACTTAAATACTTTTGTAAAGATTCTCGACAACTAGGGCGATAAAAACCACATAAACAATCCCAACCTTTCTCATTTTTAGGCAAAAAAGCCATGATATTTTCTGGGAGATTACATAAAGAATTAATCCAATATTTAAGCTCAATTACGGTTAAAAAAGGTAAATCACAAGCTAATAATAAAACCCAATCACTTTGGACATAATTTAAAGCCTCATGAAAAGCCATTAATGGCCCTTGAAAAAATTGCGATTCAGGAATAAAATTACAAAATGGTAAAATAGAAATATATTTTTTAGGTTTAGGACAAATAACATAAACTTCTTCTGTACATTGTTGAGCAATATGATAAATATTCCTTAAAAAAACTTCGCCATTGATCTCTAATAAACTCTTATCTTCTCCCATGCGTGAACTTTTTCCCCCCGCTAAAATAACGGTAACAATTTTCATCAATTAATAATTTATTTTGTTCATTTAGGCAATAAAAAAATTTAGGTTACATTTTTTCGTTAATCTCTTAAATTGCTACTAATTCTTGAGCTTGTTTAAATATTTCAACATTAGCTTTTTTAGTTTCTAAACTTAAATTTATACTTCTTGCTAATCGAGCTATGTCTAATAAACTGGTATCTACTTTTTCTTCCTTATTGATTAAAAACCATTCTAGTACTTCATCTAAGTGCCAAATAGCTTGAGAGCCTTTATAAAATGCTTTAGGAAAACTCTCTTTATTGACATATTTTTGTATATTTTGTTTTGTACATTCAAATATTTCCGATAATTCTAAAACTCCTACTATATCAGGGGAAACTTTTATTAAAACGGCATTGGGTATCACTGATTTAACTTGTTGAATAGCACTATAAACACCTTGATAGGCAGAATCTGATTTTCTCATGAAATCTAAGGCCATCGATCCTTTCTCTGCTATACCTATTAGTGCATCTCCACATCCTGCTTCATATAATGAATCTAAGTAAATCTCAGGATCTGTTTGATCTTTAAAGTCAAAAATTAAACTAAAATCATAATAATTCATCTGTATTCTCCTCCGTATAATTACATTTATCTATAATTCTTTTTAAATGTTTCGCAAAGTATTGAGGATCTGTCGGAGTACTCCAAATACTTGTTTTACAATGTTTTCCTGCACGACAGTTTTTGTTGTTATAAGGACAATATAAAATACCCCAAGCATGACCATTAGATTCTTTAACTATCCATCCTTTTTTGACGCCATATTCAATTATCTCCCTTATTTCCTTGTTTGGATGTTTTTGACTCATTTTAATTATATAGTTGTTGATTGACAACTTTTTATTTTAAAACGAAAAATACCTTAAAAATATTCAATACCATAGCAAGGGATTGAGTCATCAAATAGTAATATACTTCGTAGCCGTTTTAGCAATTTTTAGTCAAAAACTCAACATTTTTGATACCATTGTCTAAAAACTTGTTATTGTAATTATTATTAATACTAAGATTGAGAGCTTGATTTATAAGTATTTCTCCTATCTCCCTATTCCACTTATTAGGCAACCCCTAATTATCTATTAATATCATGGCTATTAGAATTAAAATTGCTCAAGATAAAGCTAATTTAGTCCAAAGTTTAGTCTTAAATAACCAAAATAGTCAAGGAGTTTTTGCAACTTATGCTGATATTATGGCCTTTGCGGCTGCTTTAGGTAAAAATAATAAAATTAGATTACCATTAAACGCTATTGCGAAAGAACCATCTCCCATCAGTTTAGATGTTTTTAGTACTCGTGGTTATGATTTTTTATTTAAACTTTTAGCTATTACCGAGACTCATAATCCAGACATCATTTCTGCTTATGATATGATTGCGGAAGAAGAAAGAGTAATGATTTTTGAAGAATATGCTAATGGTGGATTAATGAAACTACAAGATCAACTAAAAGGCGCAGTAGATTATAGTGAGAGAATATTATTAATTTTGAATCAAGGAAAAAGTCAAAAATCTCCTACTTTTAGTAATTTTGATTTGACTAAATTTTTATAGTAATTTTTATTTCAAAAACCATCTAGTAATTAATTTAATCCTATTAACCTTTGATCAATTAAGGTAAAATATAAAAGTTATTTTATCTCATAAATTATCACAATATCATGGTAGAAAAAGTCACAAAAACTGAAGCACAATGGAAAGAAATTCTTACCCCTGAGCAATTCCAAGTTACTAGAAAACATGGTACAGAAAGAGCTTTTACGGGAGCATATTACAAAAATAAAGCCGATGGTATTTATAGATGCGTTTGCTGTGACAATGAGTTATTTACTGCTGACACTAAATATGATTCAGGCACAGGCTGGCCCAGTTTTTGGCAACCCGTCAGAGAAGATAGCGTCACCTATAAAACTGATATTAGCCTCTTTATGAAACGAGTAGAAGTCTTATGTGGTGCTTGTGACGCTCATTTAGGTCATGTTTTTGACGATGGACCAAAACCCACAGGAAAACGTTATTGTATGAATTCTGTTGCCCTCAAATTTGAACCTAAAGATTAATTAAGTAACAATTAGCAATTATCAGCAAGAGGAATTAACAATTTTTTACTCAAAAATTAATTCTATATTTTGACTATTTAGCGAAAAAAAACAACATAACTTAGAAATGTCATCCCTCAAACAATTAGCAATTCGTGGCACAATTTGGACTTTTATTGGTTATGGGGGTAGTCAAGTTTTACGTTTGGGAAGTAATTTAATACTCACTCGTTTATTAGTGCCAGAAGTTTTTGGCTTAATGTCTTTAGTCAATACTTTTATTATGGGATTAAATCTATTCTCAGATATTGGTATTAATCCTAGTATTGTCAGAAGTCCTAGAGGAGAAGATCCTATTTTTCTAAATACGGCATGGACTTTACAAGTTATCAGAGGATTTGGCTTATGGATTGGTTGTCTCATCATTGCTTTTCCAGTCGCTCAATTTTATGAACAACCAAACTTAAAATGGTTAATACCTATTGTGGGTTTAAATACTATTCTTTTAGGATTTGATTCTACTTCATTAGCAATTTTAAATCGTCAAGTAAAAGTAGGACAACTTACTCTCATTGAATTAGTCACTCAAATAATATCTTTGGGTATGATGCTAATTTGGGCATTTTACAAGCCAACAATTTGGGCTTTAATAATTGGTAGTTTAGTCTCCAATCTTGTTAAACTCTACTGGAGTCATTCTATATCAACAATCCATCACCGTTTTATTTGGAATCGAGATTGTATCAAAGAATTAGTCTCTTTTGGACGTTGGATATTTATTTCTACGATGATGACTTTTTTAGCATCTCAGACAGATAGATTAATTCTTGGTAAATTATTTCCGTTAGAAATATTAGGAGTTTATACCATAGCCTTTACCTTTGCAGATATTCCTCGACAAATCATCGGAACAATTAGTAACAAAATCATCTTTCCCATTTTTTCTCAAAAAATACATTTACCAAGACATGAATTAAAAATTAAAATATTGAAGAAACGTATTATTTTATTGATACTTTCAGTTTTAATAATTTCTGTTTTATTTTCTTTTGGAGACATAATTATCGAAACTTTATATGATCAAAGGTATAAAAAAGCAAGTTGGATGTTGCCTATTCTAACTTTAGGTTTATGGCCTCTAATATTATCTATGACAATAGATCCAATCTTGTTCGCTTTGGGTAATCCAAAATTTGTATCATTAGGTAATGCTATCAAATTTATTTATATGATATTAATTTTACCTTGGAGTATTAATAGTTTTGGTATTTTAGGAGGAGTTATTGTTGTTGGATTTAATGATTTACCTTTTTATTTATCAGTTAGTTATGGACTTTGGAAAGAACAAATGACAGTAGTTACTCAAGACTTACAAATGACTTGTTTATTAATCTTATTTTCAATAATTTTAACCAGTATTCGATACTTTTTGGGATTTGGTTATTCTTTGGAAAATTTTATCTAAAATTTATATATTTTTTTGAAAATCTAAATTTGGTCTTTATGGGAAGAAAATAAATAAGCTATTTTTTCTATTTGAATTTATTTATGCTCTAATATTAATATTTAATCATAAGTACCCAAACAAAATATATTGTATATATGAAAATTACTTTTATTTTACCCTATGCGGATTTATCTGGTGGTAATCGTGTTATCTCCATTTATGCTGATCGCCTCCAGAAATTAGGTCATGAAGTTTTTGTCATTTCTCAACCGAAAAAAAAACCTAATTTAAAACAACAAATCAAATCATTAATTAAAGGAAAAATTAAACTTTTTGAAAATAAATCCGAATATTCTTACTTTGATGATTTAAGTGTCACTCACAAAATTTTAGAAACCTGTCGCCCTGTTACTGATGATGATGTACCAGATGGTGATGTGGTAATTGCTACATGGTGGGAAACGGCGGAATGGGTTGCTAATTTATCTCAAAAAAAAGGGGCTAAGGCTTATTTTATTCAACATCATGAAATATTTGATTATCTCCCCAAAGAAAGAGTTAAAGCAACATGGAAATTACCTTTTCATAAAATTACTATTTCTCAATGGTTAGTGGATTTAGCCAAAACAGAATATGAAGATGAAAATGTTTCTCTTATTTTTAATAGTGTTGATACGCAACAGTTCAATGCTCCCGTCCGCACAAAACAGGCAATACCTACTGTTGGTTTGTTGTATTCCCCTGTTTATTGGAAAGGCTGTGCTCTTAGTTTCAAGGCTTTAGCATTAGCACGACAAGAAATACCGAATTTACACTTGGTGGCTTTCGGGACAACAAGTCCGACTAAAGACTTACCATTACCTGAAAATACAACTTATTGGACAAACCCACTTCAAGATCAGATTAAGAATATTTATAGTCAGTGTGATGGGTGGCTTTTTGGTAGTCGTGCGGAAGGATTTGGATTACCTATTTTAGAAGCAATGGCTTGTCGTACTCCTGTTATTGGCACTCCGGCAGGTGCGGCACCTGAATTATTAGCAAAAGGTGGCGGTATTTTAGTTAAACCTGAAAATCCAGAAGATATGGCAAAAGCAATCATTAAAATTGCTCAAATGTCTAATTTAGAATGGCGATCAATGTCCGATGCAGCTTATAGTACAGCGACGGGCTATACTTGGGATGATGCAACTCAATTATTTGAACAGGCATTATATAGAGCTATAGAAAGAACGAAAAAAAGAGAATTATAATTTAAATTAGAAATGTCATCCCTCAAACAATTAGCAATTCGTGGCACAATTTGGACTTTTATTGGTTATGGGGGTAGTCAAGTTTTACGTTTGGGAAGTAATTTAATACTCACTCGTTTATTAGTGCCAGAAGTTTTTGGCTTAATGTCTTTAGTCAATACTTTTATTATAGGATTAAATCTATTTTCTGACGTAGGAATCGCACCTAGTATTATTCAGAATAAACGTGGAAATGAGCCAATTTTTTATAATACAGCATGGACTTTACAGGTAATAAGAGGTTTCTTTATCTGGTTTGCTTGTTTATTAATTGCTTATCCTCTATCGATTTTTTATGATACTCCCGAATTAAAATGGTTAATTCCGATTCTAGGTTTAAATTCCATTGTCAATGGTTTTCAGTCAACGGCTTTACCCTTACTTGATAGAAATATCAGTGTAGAAAAAAAAACATTATTTAATGTAGGAATACAAGTTTTTTCTTTGATTATTACCATTATTCTCGTATGGTTTAATCGTAATATTTTATCTTTAGCTATTGCTACGATTATATCAGGTCTATTGAGTACTATTATTAGTCATCAATTAATTAAAGAAGTTAAAAATACTTTTACATGGGATAAAAAATCATTAGAAGAATTATTTTCTTTTGGTAAGTGGATTTTTATTTCCACAATGTTAACTTTTTTAGCAATGCAATCCGATAGATTAATTTTAGGTAGATTATTCTCCATCGAAATATTAGGAATTTATACCATCGCTTTTACTTTTGCGGATATTTCTTTACAGATAATTGATAAAATCAATGGTACAGTAGTTTTTCCTCTTATTTCTAAATGCAGTGACTTACCTAGAAAAATTTTAAGAGAAAAGATTTTAAGTAAAAGAAAGTTTTTATTAGCTATTGGTATTGTATTTGTAACTTTTTTAAGTTGTTTTGGAGATTTATTAATTCTAACTTTATACGATGATCGTTATAAACAAGGTTCTTGGATGTTACCAATTTTAGCATTAGGAATTTGGCCTAATTTACTTGCTGTCACCATGAGAAGTGTACAAATGGGAATCGGAAAACCCATGTATGGTGCTTATGGATATTTGTTAAAATTTATCTATATGATTATTCTACTGCCTTTAATGTCGAATATTATGGGCATATTAGGAGCAATTTTAGTAATTGCCTTTAACGATTTTCCTTTTTATATAGCTGTACAATATGGTTTATGGAAAGAAGGATTAATGACCATTAAACAAGATATTTTAGCAACTTTATTGTTAATAACTATAATAAGTTTAATCATCTTAATTAGATACTATTTAGGTGCAGGTTTTCCTTTAGCTTATTTATCATTATAAAATATAGAAAAAATCAATCGCATTATCATTAACTATGCGTTTATTAATCATTCAATACGGTGGAGATTATCGAGAAGCCTATCAAAGATTCGCTAACGGGGAGGAGGAAATCTACGGTTATCAAAAATATTCCGTTGATTATGTAGCTAAACTTGCAGAAACCTTAGAAGAAGTAACTACAATATGTATATCTTCAAAAGATAGTTATAGTGAATTATTAAAACCTAAATTAAGAGCTATCGGATTAGGTCTAAAAAATAATTATGATCAGCAAAAAATTAAACAAGATATTAGTCAATATATACAACAAATAAAACCTGATAAATTGATTTTAAGATTTCCATCACCAGAAATTTTATCATTAGCAATTAAATACAAAATATCGACTTTAACAACATTTTCTGACTATATAGAAAATAAAACCATTAAACAAAAAATTAAAAACTATTTTCTTGCTAAACAGTTGAATAATTCATCTATTAATTGGGTTGCTAATCATGGTATTTATGCGTCTTATACATTGCAATATATAGGAGTTAATCCGAATAAAATTATTCCTTGGGATTGGCCTAATCATAATACTTCAGAAGACTTTATTCCTAAAAATAAACCGAAAGATAATGAAAATATATCTATACTATACTGTGGTTCAATTATAGAACAAAAAGGAGTGACAGATGTAATTAAGGCAATAAATATCTTACATAAACAAGGATTATATTTAACCTTAAATATGGCTGGTAATGGTGATATTGAGAAATTTTCTAATCTTGCTAAAAATTTAAAAATTGACAATCAAATAAATTTTTTAGGCTTAATAAATCATAGTCAAGTAATGTCTTTGATGAGAAATTCTGATTTAGTAATTGTACCGAGTAGAATAGAATGTGCTGAAGGTTTTCCTAAAGTTATTAATGAAGCATTAACTTGTAAAACACCCATTGTTGCTTCTAATCATCCCGTATTTGTTAATAAGTTAATTAATGAAGTTAATGCTATGATTTTTCCTTCAGGTGATTCTCTAGCTTTAGCAAATAGTATTAAAAAAGTTCTTTCTAATGATGATTTATATCATAAACTATCTTTAAATTCTGCTGAAACACTTTTAAATTTGGAAATTCCTTGTAACTTTGGAGAATTAATTGATCATTGGTTATCAAATACTCAGGAAGATATTGATTGGTTATTACAACATAATTTAACGTCAAATTATTATATTTAATCAACATTTTTAAAAATTATGTCTTTCTATAAATAGCTTTAATAGTTACATAACAATCTTTATTTTTTGGAACAGTATAATGATTTTTATGGAATAATTAACTATAGTTTAGACTGGAATAACCTAAATTTTTATTTATGTCCTTATTGATTCATATTGGTTACCATAAAACAGGGAGTACTTTTTTACAAAAACAAGTTTTTAATCAAGAAAATTTCGGGTTTATTTCTCCTTGGTGTCGTCAAGATTATTATGAAAAATTACTTTTAGTAAATCCTTTTCTTTTTGATATTAATAAAACTCGTTTATTTTTTGAGGAAAAAATAGAAAAAGCGGCGAAAGAAAACTTAGTTTCTGTGATAAGTGAAGAAAGATTATCGGGGAGTATAACTTCAGGTGGTTATAACAATTATGATATGGCAAATAAATTATATTCCTTGTTTCCACAGTCGAAAATATTAATTATAATTAGAAATCAATTAGATATGATTTGGTCTATTTATAAACATAGATTAAATAGTGATTTAACGGTAGGAATTAATGAATATTTAGAGCAAATACAAAAAGAATTTCCTAGTTTTGAACCATTTTTTAACTTTGATTATCTTCAATATCACTGGTTAATTAATCACTATCAAAGTTTATTTGGGAAAGATCAGGTTTTAGTTTTACCCTATGAAATGCTAAAAGATAATAAGGTACTTTTTCTTGAAAAAATATCTAATTTTACAAAAACAAACATTGATACTAAAATGAATTTTTCACAAGTTAATAAAAGTTATTCATATTTATCTCTTTATTTTAAACGATGGACTAATTTTTTTGCCCCTAGAATTTGTAGGGTAAATTCATCTTTATATCAAAAAATAAATAATTCTTTTTTTTATCGATTAAATCAAGTTGTTGAGAACACAATACCAGAAGCATTAATTCAAAAAGTGGAAAATCATATGAAAGAAATAATCGCTGAAAAAATACATAATTACTATATAGAAAGCAATCAAAAAACCAGTAATATAATTAACATGGATCTTTCTCTGTATAATTATCAAATGGAATAATTAAGTTGTAAATGTTGAACAATCAATTACTAATTCATATTGGTTATCCTAAAACAGCTTCTACATGGCTTCAACAAGGAATTTTTAAAGACGAGAAAATGGGCTTTTTTTCTCCTTGGAGGGGACATTGGTCTGATAGTATTGCTGTAGATCAATTTATCACAGTAAACAGTTTTTCTTTCTCTGCTGAAAATGCTTATGCCGCTTTTGAAAATGGTTTAAAAGAAGGGGAAAAAAAACATTTATGTACCGTATTATCTCAAGAGATGCTTTCTTGTAATTTTATGGATCAAAGTGGCTATTGGGGAAAAGAAGTGGCGCAAAGACTTCATCAAGTTTTCCCTAAAGCTAAAATTTTAATCGTTATTAGAGAACAAAAGTCGATGATTTTTTCTGCTTATGGACATTATATTCGGAAAGGAGGAAGACACTCTATAGAACAATTAATTAGTACTAAAAATATTAAATCAGGCTTATATCCACTCTTGAGATTGTATTGTTTAGAATATCATTATTTAATTAATTATTACTATAATCTTTTTGGCGAAAATCAAGTTTTAGTATTGCCTTTTGAGTTATTAAAAAAGGATAAAAATCTCTATTTACAAAAAATATGTCAGTTTGTAGGTATTGAAAATCAAAGTTTTGATAACATCCCATCAAAAGAGACTAATGTTAATTATAAAGCGGCGACATTAGCTATTCATAGAAAAATTAATAATTTTATTCTTTTTCAAGATAAGAGATTGATTTCTTCCTCAAATTCTTGGAGATGGATCATTATTTGGAAAATCTTGCGTTTACTTGATAATACATTACCTGAAGAACTGCAAAATAAGGCAAAATCTCAGATTAAAGATTTTATTCAAGAATATACTGAAAATATGTTTGTTGAAAGTAATCAAAAAACCAGTGAATTAATTAACATCAATCTCAGGGATTTTGGTTATGATTTAATGGATAAGTAGAATGTCAAGATCACAAAACCTATGAGTTAAAAGGACAAAATGATCTTAAAAATAACTAATATTGTTAATATAGTAATCCTCTTTGAGTGATAACAAAATAATCATTTAATTTCCCTCAAAATTGCCTTTAGGGAAGTAAAAATTCTGACAAATGATTTAAGAATATTATATCATCAATTCATCTCAAATAATTAATGGATCAATAATGAGTTTTCAAGCACAATTAGCCATGATTTTATGGCTGCCGATAACTATATATTTATTTAAAAAATTTTCTCCTAGAAAAGCCGTAATCGTTAGTTTTTTAGGCGGTTTATTATTTCTGCCCAGAAAAGCAGGTTTTGCTTTACCTTTAATTCCTGATTATGAAGGAATGATTGCAACTTGTTATGGTATTTTTATCGCTATTATTATTTACGATTCCCAAATATTTAGAAAATTTAAGTTTAGTTGGTTTGATCTCCCTATCATTTTATTTGGTATTAGTCCCTTTTTTTCGAGCCTCAGTAATTTTTCTGACCTTAATATCATTTTCGCTTTATATGATGGTATTAATCAGTCTATTAGTCAAAGTTTTCAATGGGGAATGCCTTATTTTTTAGGGCGATTATATCTCAATAATTTATCAGGATTAAAAGAGTTAGCCATTAATACGATTAAAGGGGGATTAATTTATGTTCCTTTATGTCTTTATGAAATAAGAATGAGTCCTCAAATCCATACAATGGTATATGGCTATTTTCCCCATTCTTTTGGACAAACTATGCGTTTAGGGGGATGGAGACCACAAGTTTTCATGAATCACGGCTTAATGTTAGGGTTATTTATGATGACGGCCACCCTTCTTGCTATTTGGTTATGGCAGGGAAAAGTGATCAAGAAAATCTGGGGAATTCCCATGGAATGGGTAGTAGTGATTTTACTTGTTACTTTTATTTTGATCAAATCCACTGGGGCTTATGTATTGCTATTTGCTGGTTTAATGGTTTTAGCTTCGGCTAAATGGTTACGATCAAATTTACCTTTAATTTTATTAATGATTGGTATTGTTTACTATTTGGCGATCGCTACTACGGGGAATTTCAACGGAGATAATTTAGTGCGATTCGCAAATAATTCCTTTGGAGAAGAAAGAAGTCAATCTTTAGAATTTAGATTAGATAATGAAAAACTATTAGGAGAAAGAGCTAGAGAAAGAATATTATTTGGTTGGGCTGGATGGGGAAGGAATAAAGTATTAACGGCAGATTGGAAAGGAGATTTAGAAGATAAATCTGTAACAGATAGTTACTGGATTATTGTTTTCGGAGTTAATGGTTTATTTGGTTTAATTACCCTAATAACATCTTTATTATTACCAGTATTTTACTTTGCAGTTTTTCGTTATCCAGCAAAAACTTGGTTTCATCCACAGGTAGCATCAGCAGCAGTTTTAAGCGTTTCTCTTATTTTATTTGTCATTGATTCTCTCGTTAATGCCATGTTTAACCCTATTTTTCCTTTAATTAGCGGTGGATTATCAGGATTAGTACTTAATAATGTTCCTTCTAAAAATAAAAAACGCAAAAAATTAGCTATAAAACCTAAACAATTAAGTCCATTGAGAACATCCATAACAAAAAAATGTTAATCAAAAATTTTAAAATTATCACTTTGTTGTCTTTATTAGCAGTATTAATTTCTGCTTGTCAATCTTTGAAAGAAGAGGCAGTTCAATCTTCCCCTGTTGTAATAGTTCCTAATAAGTCAAATCTTCCTCCACAAAAAGCCAATGTCGGTATTGGTTTAAATGGTATAGCTGATTGGTCAACTCAACTTCCTTTTATCAACCATTTTAAAACTTCTCGTGCTTGGATTACTCAATGTCTTAATTCAGAACCAGATTGTCAAGGGAAGTGGAGTACAGAAGAAAATAAGCTATTAAATTTAGATGAAAATGGTTGGGTAAAATCATTACCAAAGCCTGAAGATCCACAAGAATACACTCGTGTTAGTACATTGTTATTTAGAGACATACCAAATAAATTTAGGGGAGGAAAATATTTAGTTTTATATGACGGAGAAGGAACATTAGAATATAAATTCGCTGCTAAGAAAATTCCTTCAGAATCTAAACCAGGAAGAGATGTTATCGAAGTTGATTCAAGTAGTGGTGGGGGAATTCTCCTTACTATAACCGCTACAGATCCTAAAAATAATGGTAATTATATTCGTAATATAAAAGTTATTGAAGCTAAAAACGAGAAACTGTTTAATCAAGGTGAAATTTTTAATCCTCTGTTTTTAGAAAAAATTAAGGCTTTTACTACCCTTCGTTTTATGGATTGGATGCAAACCAACAATTCCGAACAGATAGAATGGAGTGACAGACCAACTCCAAATATTTCTTCCTATGCCCTTAAAGGTGCTTCAGTAGAAACGATGATTGCTTTAGGAAATAAACTTAATAAAGATGTTTGGTTTAACATACCTCATCAAGCTACTGATGAATATATGACAAAATTCGCTCAATTAGTCAAAGCAAAATTAAATCCTAAGTTAAAAATTTATATTGAATATTCTAATGAAGTGTGGAATTGGCAATTTAAACAAGCTAAATACTCTTTAGCACAAGGTAAAGCAAAATGGAATCAAGAAGGTAATGCTTATATGCAGTGGTATGGAATGCGCACAGCTCAAATGTGTGATATTTGGAAAAAAGAATTTGGAGATCAAAAAAATCGAGTAATTTGTGTAATTTCTACTCAAACTGCTTATAAAGGACGAGAAAAACCCTTATTAGATTGTCCTTTGTGGGTGAAAGAAGGTAATAAACCTTGTTATCAGCATGGTATTGATGCTTATGCCATTACGGGTTATTTTAGTGGCGCTTTAGGTCATTCTGATAATGAATCAAAAGTCAAATCATGGTTAAATGAATCTGATGGTGGATTTAATAAAGCAATTGAACAATTAAAAACAGGAAAATTACTTCAAGGCAAAACAAAGGATAGTTTACCAGATCTTTTCGATTTATTCACTTATCATCGTCAAGTAGCCCAAGAAAGAGGCTTACAATTAGTTGCTTATGAAGGTGGACAACATATCGTCGCCGTAGGCAAAGTTCAAGAAAATGAACAGTTAAATAACTTTTTTATGGAATTGAATCGACGACCAGAAATGTATGATTTATATACAGAGGTATTAAATAACTGGGAAAAAACTGGAGGAGGTTTATTTATGCACTTTGTTGATATTGGACAACCAAGTAAACACGGTAGTTGGGGAAGTTTAGAATATTTAGATCAAAAAGAATCTCCTAAATATAATGCTTTAATGGATTTTATTCGCAATCATCACTTGAGTAAAAATAATTGATTCTCATTTGTCTTAACAAAGGTTCTATTTTAGGATCATAACCTCCCTCACGAGATTTAATTAAATAAGCCCAAGGTAAGTTATTAGTTTCTTCTTGTAATTTAGTTACTAGATCACTAATATTACCTATTTTTTTGGCTGGAATACCTCCGACAATTTCTCCTTCTTTCACATCTTTAGTAACTACTGCACCAGCACCAACGATAGCATTAGGCCCTATGGTGACGTTTGGAAGTATAACGACATTAAAACCAATAAAAACGTTATCTCGAATATCTATTTTACCCACTGCATCTAGTTTGACATTATAGGCTTTATTCAGCATGGCGATCGAACCATCATGACCGATAATACTACAGGTAGAAAAATGAACATTATTACCAATGCGTACATAATCAGGATCTGTAAAAACATTACTTGTCAAAATGGTACAGTTTTCTCCTATACTATAGAAATTACCGTGAAGTTTTAAATAATCTGCATATTCTTTACCGTTAGGGTGACAGATTTTGCGATATAATGACGAGAACTTGCCGTATTTAAAAGCTAGTGAACGAATAATTTTTTTGATTAATGATTGGAACATGAATATTAAAACTTATTAAAAAACTTATGTTTTGTATTATCTGATAATTTAGACAAAAAATCTATACAATTAATAATAATATTATTGAATGGAAAGAAATAAATTAATTATTTTAAAATTTGTTCACAATAATTTTTACCCTTAGTTATGGCTTTAGAAATTAATATCTCTACTTCAATAGTAATAGTTAACTACCGCACTCCTCAATTAACCATTGACTGTTTAGATTCTTTATCCTCAGAAATCAAAGATTTACCCTCGACAAAAGTATTGGTAGTAGATAATAATTCTTCAGATGATTCTATTTCTTTAATTCAAAATGCGATCGCATCTAATCATTGGCAAGAATGGGTTTCCTTAATTTCCTCTCCCATTAACGGCGGATTTTCCTACGGTAATAACTTTGCTATTCGCCCATTAATGGAATCTGATAATTTACCCGAATATATTTTGTTACTAAATCCTGATACCATCGTCAGAAAAGGAGCATTAAATGCCCTGATTGAATTTATGAATGACAATCCTACTGTTGGGATAGCAGGAAGTAGATTAGAAAATTTAGATACAACTCCTCAACAATCAGCTTTTCGTTTTCGTACAATTTTGAGCGAGTTAGATTCTGGGTTACGATTAGGAATCGTCTCAAAAATACTTAATAAATGGACTGTCGCCCCTGCCGTCTCCGATAATAATTGCTCCACAGATTGGGTAGCAGGAGCAAGTATGATCATTCGGCGAGAAGTTTTTAAAGATATAGGATTACTAGATGAAGGTTATTTTATGTACTGCGAAGAAATGGACTTTTGTTTACAAGCAAAAAAAGCAGGTTGGAGTTGTTGGTATGTACCAAAAAGTAGAGTAGTTCATCTTGTAGGACAAAGTTCAGGTATTGATCAAGATAACAAAAAACCTAAAAGACTACCAAAATATTGGTTTGATTCCAGACGTAGATATTTTTTAAAAAATTATGGTTGGTTTTATACCGCCATGACAGATTCAATTTGGGCTTTCACCTATATTCTTTGGAGAATAAGACAATTTATACAACAAAAACCCAATCATGATCCGCCTTATTTATTAATAGATTTTTGGATTAATACAGTATTTTGTTATCCTTTTCTCTAAAAGTTGAATAAAATTTTATGTCAGATAAACTAATAGAAAACATTGAAAATATTGGATTGTTTGCACAAATAAAAGAAGACTGGATTGCCCACGGAAAAGATTGGACAAAACCAGGATTTCGTGCTGTTGCTATCCATCGTTTTGGTAATTGGCGGATGAATATTGAGCCAAAAATATTACGAGCTCCTTTTAGTATTTTATATAGAATGTTATTCCGTAAAGTACGCAATACCTATGGCATAGAACTTCCTTACACAGTGGTATTAGGAAGAAGAGTTATTATTGAGCATCAAAGTGCTATTGTCATTCATGGGAACGCTTTTATTGGTGATGATTGTATTATTCGTCAAGGCGTAACTATTGGTAATCGTTATCTTGATCGTCCATTAGAAGCTCCAAAATTAGGTAAGAAAGTCAATATTGGGGCAGGAGCAAAACTTTTTGGTAGTATTACCATTGGCGATAACGTTAATATTGGTGCAAATGCAGTGGTTTTAACCAATATACCTGATGGAAAAACTGCGGTAGGTATTCCGGCTAAAATCATTAATATTCTTTAAATTCAGAGAACATAATTAAAAACAGCATAAATAATTTTATCTTGTTCAGTTATGGGGTTTAATATTTTGTATAGCAGAAATTGCGATCGCCAATATTCCTCCTAATTCAAGAATCCAATTGAAACGGATACCAACAGGGGCAAAACTGATTAATTTATCCACATGGTGAAAAGAAGCACCACGAATTATGACAAAAGAACTCAGGAAACTTAAACCAATTAAACCCCAACGAGCATTAGAGCGATTATTTTTCATTAACCAAGTTATGGTTATCATAAAAGCTAAAATAAATATACTAAGAGTAACTATAAAAATACCTTGAATAATACGACGACTTTCATACCATCCCTCCTTGATAGCTAAATTTTTTCCAGTAACAGTTAACCAAGATTGTAAATCTAACTGTTTATTAATACCTAAAAACAAGAGAATCAAAGCAATTAACCACCAAATAAATTGATTAGTACGATATTCTTGTTTATCAGGATTATTTTTATCAACTTTAATAGCCGAAATTATTGCTAAAACACTTGTTAATAGATAAGCTACCACCGTTAACCATCCCATAAAAGTAGGATCGCCGATAGTAGGATACCAAATGTTATTATTGATAATAGCCAACATGGTTTTAATAATTAAATGGTAGTTTATTGTTTAAATAAATAATAATTATAACTAACCAAGTATGATAATCAAAATTTCAGCTTCTGAAGCAGATTGGAGTCGAGAAAAAATAGAAAAATGGTGGACTCCTTCCAAACAACTTTTAAAGTCTATTCGTCAATATCAAAAATGGGAAAACACATCTCATTTATTGGCTAAAATTATACAAAAATCTTATGTTTTACAACATCGTTTTTGGAGTATTGTTACAGGTGCAGATATTCCTTTAAATTGTCAACTAGGAGGTGGATTAATTTTAATTCATCCTAATGGAATTATTATTCATCCTAGAGCAGAAATCGGGGTAAACTGTTTAATTTTTCAACAAGTTACTATCGTTGCTAATGTGAAAATTGGAGGTCATGTGGACATTGGTGCTGGTGCTAAAATTATTAAACCTGTTACTATCGGTAATCATGCCAAAATTGGTGCCAATGCAGTAGTTTTAAATGATATAAGCTAAGACGCATTTAAGTTGCATTAATCAAATTTCCCTTATTCTTAAATTTTTTACTCCAATTTATCTCTAATTGATT
>JAACUG010000111.1:15851-17396 GCA_009993045.1 Cyanobacteria bacterium CG_2015-22_32_23 | reverse complement strand
ATCCCACGCTCATTTCATGGGCGGTTTTTTAACGAAAAATAGAGCGTGGGACTTCTTTCTCCATTTTTGTTAAAAATAACAGGTTTCAGGTTTTAGGTTGCAGGTTTCAGGTTTCAGGTTTCAGGTTGCAGGTTTCAGGTTTCAGGTTTCAGGTTGCAGGTTTCGGGTTTCAGGTTTTAAAAAACGAGTTTATAGATTAAAATTCAACATTCTTCCTATCTCCCTATCTCCCTATCTCCCTAACTCCCTAACTCCCTAACTCCCTAACTCCCTATCTCCCTATCTCCTATTAATTAACTTCTAAACCAAAAACACGAGCAATACATTTTTCTACTTTATAGCCTGAATCAATGGATTCTAAAGGATCTTTTCTTAAGCGGTGACGAAGACATAATGGCATTACTCGACGAATATCATCCACTGTTACTTCTGTACGAGATTCAAAGGCAGCTAATGCTTTTGCCGCTCTATTAGTTACAATATCACCTCTTAAACCGTCAATATCTAATTCTGAGCATATTTCTGATACTTTTACTCGAATATCATAATCAATAGTTACTTTTGGTAATAATTCTTGAGCTTTAACTAATTTTTCCTGTAATTCTCTTTGTTGCGGTTCATATTCTATCAAGAAATTTTGAGGATCACGATCAAAATCTCCCCTTTGCTCAACAATTTGCACCCGTAAATTAGGCTCTTTTACCGTACGAATTTCAGCGTGCATCCCAAAACGATCTAATAATTGAGGACGTAATTCTCCTTCTTCAGGATTTCCCGAACCCACTAACACAAAACGGGCAGGGTGACGAATAGAAATGCCTTCTCTTTCTACTGTATTCCAGCCACTGGCCGCAGAGTCAAGTAAAACATCCACTAAGTGATCATCGAGTAAGTTTACTTCATCAACGTAGAGAATTCCACGATTAGCTTTCGCCAATAACCCCGGTTCAAAGGCTTTGACTCCTTCTGATAACGCTTTTTCGATGTCAATTGTACCACAGACACGATCCTCCGTTGCACCTAAAGGCAGATCAACCATTGGTACTTTTTTCTGAGTTATTTCTAAATGTTCCTGACGTTCAATTTTTTGTCTCACATCATCAGCCATCATTTCTACATCCGTAGGAGACGAATTGAAAGGATCACCTAATATGACATCAATTTCTGGTAATAAGTCCGCTAAGGCTCTAATGGTAGTAGATTTTCCTGTACCTCGATCACCCATAATCATTACTCCGCCAACTTTAGGATCAATGACATTAAGTAATAAAGCCAGTTTCATTTGTTCCTGTCCGACAATAGCAGTGAAAGGAAATACTACACGACGATTTTTAGAAGGTGCTTGTAAAGTTGCGGTCATAATTTTAATAAAAAGATTTACTGAGAATTTTATTGAATAAGTCTAATATCAATAAGCATAACCTTTTTATCATATTCGTTTGTTTAAAACCCGTCAATGATCCGTTGCGATTAATTGAAGCAAAGTTAAAAGGGCAAGGGGCAAAGGGCAAAGGGCAAAGGGCAAGGGGCAAGGGGCAAGGGGCA
>JAACUG010000111.1:0-15840 GCA_009993045.1 Cyanobacteria bacterium CG_2015-22_32_23 | reverse complement strand
GGGCAATGGGCAATGGGCAATGGGCAATGGGCAATGGGCAATGGGCAATGGGCAATGGGCAATGGGCAATGGGCAAAGGGCAAAGGGCAAAGGGCAAAGGGCAAAGGGCAAAGGGCAAGGGGCAAAGGGGCAAGGGGCAAAGGGGCAAAGGGCAAAGGGCAAGGGGCAAAGGGGCAAGGGGCAAGGGGCAATGGGATTAAACCTGAAACCTTCCTAAATCGGATATTAAAAGCATCGAACTGAGGTAATACAGACATCGGGAATTAACTTTAAATCATTGGTGAATAATTGAAGATTAAAAAAGTAATACTTAATAAATACTGTGCATAAATTTTTGTGATTTACACAGTAAAATTACTATATTAACTTTTGCAACAAATACTTAATAAATCTTTATATTTTTTGTTTTTTTTTGTTTCAACCATAGACAATAGATAGTTACCTTTGCTTTGAATTATGGGGGGTTGAAAAATCGGATTTTTGACTTTTCAAAAAAGAAGTTTTAAACCGTGAATGAAACTATTGTCTATTCTCAATTATCTATTGTCAATTAATAATTAAGCCAAGAAAAGTTTTCAATAAAGACTCTTAATTTGGTAAAGTAGATCACGATAAATCTAACTGTACTTATTCTTTTATATCCTAATCATTGAACAGGAATAGTAATTAGGAGTAAGTAATACTTAAGATTAAAAATTTAAAGACGATTAATTAAAGAGAGGTTAAATTATGAGGTTTCGCAACCTGTTGGTAGCTTTCCTAGTTGTTTGTTTAGGATTCTTGGGCGCTTGTAGCGATGACGTTGCTAAGGCTTATGATCCTAAGTCTATTACCTATGATGAAATTTTGAATACGGGATTAGCTAACAAATGTCCACAAATTTCTGAGTTTACTCGTGGTAATATTACCATTACGGCGGATCAACCTTTGTCCATCGTTGATATGTGTTTAGAACCACAAGAATACTTTGTCAAAGAAGAGCCTACCAATAAAAGACAAAAAGCGGAATTTATTCAAGCTAAACTCTTAACCAGAGATACTGCTAGTCTTGAGCAAATCAGAGGTACTCTTTCTGCTGATGAAAATGGTGTTTTAACTTTAACAGAACTAGATGGAATTGATTTCCAAATTGCTACAGTACAGTTACCCGGTGGTGATCAAGTACCTTTTTTCTTTACCATTAAAAAATTAGTAGCACAAACTGAACCCGGTTTTACTGCGGTTAACACTTCTGCTGATTTTATTGGTAAGTTTAAAGTACCTTCTTATCGTGGTGCATCTTTCTTAGATCCTAAAGGTCGTGGTTTAACTTCTGGTTATGATAATGCTGTAGCTTTACCTGCTGGAGCTGACAAAACAGAATATACTCGTAATAACATTAAAAATGCTGATTCTTACCAAGGTGAAATCTCTTTACAAATTACTAAAGTTGATCAAGAAACTGGTGAAATTTCAGGAGTATTTGAAAGTGAACAACCTTCTTCCACTGATTTAGGTGCAGAAGATCCTGAAGAAGTCAAAATTCGTGGTATTTTCTATGCTCGTTTAGAACCACAAGTTTAACATTGCTAGAATACTCAAAGATTGGGAGAGGAGGAGATTTTATGTTAATTTTTCTTCTTTCCTTTTCCTTCATTTAATTATTTATTGTTCATTAGACTTTATTAATTATTTCTTATTTTTTATTTTGTATTTATAAAATGTCATTATTAGATTGGTTTGATAATTTAAGAAAATCAGATCCAGAAATAAAACCTCAACAAGAAAGAGAAATTGCTGACGGTTTATGGACAAAATGTCCTGAATGCGGAGTTTTGGCTTATACCAAAGATTTACAAGCTAATAATATGGTTTGTTTAGAATGTCATCATCATCTACGCATTTTTAGTGATGAAAGAATTAATCAGTTAATTGATCCTCACACATGGCAAACTTTAAATCATCATCTTATCCCTACCGATCCTCTTCATTTTCATGATCGTAAAAGCTACGGCGATCGCCTAAAAGAATTACACAGTAAAACCCCTTTAACCGATGCAGTACAAACGGGGACAGGTTTAATTGACGGTTTACCCCTTGCCTTGGGAGTGATGGATTTTCGTTTTATGGGCGGTAGTATGGGATCAGTGGTAGGAGAAAGATTAACTAGATTAATTGAATATGCTACAGAGAAAGCCTTTCCCGTGGTGATTATTTGTGCTTCTGGGGGTGCAAGAATGCAGGAAGGAATGTTGAGTTTAATGCAAATGGCGAAGATTTCAGGGGCATTAGAACGTCATAGAGAGAAGAATTTATTATATATTCCCGTGCTTACACATCCCACTACTGGAGGTGTTACAGCAAGTTTTGCCATGTTGGGTGATTTAATTATAGCTGAACCGGGTGCAACCATTGGTTTCGCTGGAAGAAGAGTTATTGAGCAAACTTTGAGAGAAAAATTACCTGATGGTTTTCAAACTTCTGAGTATCTTTTACAACACGGGTTTGTGGATTCTATCGTTTCTCGTACGCAACTTAAAAAAACCTTAGCACATCTTATTAGTTTACATCAACCTTTTTATCCTATCAATGGTCAAGTAAGTTGACGCTAGAGTAAAAAAAGAAAATAATTGCTGATTATGCCTGAGTTAATATAAATATTTTGGCATAATTTTTTGTAAAGATAATCAAAATATTCAAAACATTATTATTAGTCAAAGTCAATCAAATAATGGGGAATAAATTTTAATTTTTCAGTAATTGCTATAATTATTATAGTTTTTTAATGAAGATATTATGAAAAAATTTTTACAACAAACCCTTGCTAGTTTTTTTGGTAGTTTAGCAGGATTATTCTTCTTTTTTATTTTAAGTGGCGGTGGCTTACTGATATTTATTTTAGCTTTATTATTATCAAATAATACTCCAAAAATAGAAAATCAAAGTGCTTTAGTTTTTAATCTAAATAGTCAAATAAATGATTATCAATCCGATGCTAGTTTATCCTCATTAATCGGTAATAATAATGATAGTTTAACCTTAAAAGAAATCACTTCTGCCATCAATAAAGCAGCAAAAGATGATCGTATTAATGCCTTATATTTAGATGGAAGTAAAGGGAATATTATCGCTGGTTATGGCACTTTAACAGAAATCAGAAAGGCATTGGAAAAATTTAAAGCCAGTGGTAAAAAAATAATTGCCTATAATATCTCTCAAGGAGAACAAGATTACTTTTTAACCTCCATTGCTGATGAAATAAATTTAAACCCCATTGGTGGAATGGAGATAAATGGTTTTGCTTCTTCACAATTATTTTTTGCCTCCGCTTTACAAAAATATGGCATTGGTGTACAAGTAATTAGAGTCGGTAAATATAAATCAGCAGTTGAACCTTTTACCCTTGATAATTTTAGTAAAGAAAGTACTATTCAAACATCAGAATTATTAGAAGATTTATGGGAATCTTATGTAGAAAATATCACAAAAAATCGTCCTTTAAAAACAGGAGAAATTAATAATATTGCTGATAATAAAGGTATTTTACAAGCTCAAGAAGCAAAGGATTTAAAATTAGTTGATCAACTACGTTATGAAGATGAAATAATTAAGGAATTAAAAACTATTACTAATAGTAAAGATCAAGATTCTTTTCGTCAAGTGACGATTCAAAATTATTTATTAGCTAATCCATCTACAGAAAATAATGATAAAATTGCTATTCTTTATCTTGAAGGTCAAATTGTGGATGGAGAAGGTAGAATCTCAGAAGTGGGAAGTACTCGCTTTGTGGCAGAAATTAGGAGAATACGCCAAGATAAAAATATAAAAGGAATTGTTGTCAGAGTCAATAGTCCGGGTGGAAGTGCTGTTGCCTCAGAATTAATTTTAAGGGAATTGCAATTAACGGTTAAAGAAAAACCTCTGGTAATTTCTATGGGAGATGTGGCAGCATCAGGAGGTTATTGGATAGCCACAGCAGGAGAAAAAATATTTGCGAATAATAACACCATTACGGGTTCAATTGGGGTATTTGGCTTATTATTTAATGTAGAAAATATTGCTAAAAATAATGGTATTAATAATGGAGTTGTCAAAACTAATGAATTTGCTAATTTAAGTAATAATTTCAGTCAAAAAACCGAAGCAGAATTAGCGATTTATCAACAAGGCGTAAATAAAATTTATGACTTATTTTTAGAAAGAGTATCGAAAGCGAGAAATTTACCCATTTCTAAGGTAGCAGATATTGCTCAAGGAAGAGTTTGGTCTGGAAAATCTGCACAAAAAATCGGTTTAGTGGATGAAATAGGAGGATTAGATACATCCATTGAATATTTAAACCGAAAACTGGAGTTAAAAAATAATTTTCAAATTGTATCCTATCCAGAAGTTAGAAATTGGCAAGTAGAATTATTAAATAGATTAGGGAATACTCAGATAGAAAATAGTCTTACTGATAAAGAAAAATTAGTAAAAATGATGTGGGAATTAAATACAGAATTAGATTTAACAGAAATTCTTAAAAATCCCCATAAAATTTATACTATTTTGCCCTATAAATTAAATATAAAATAGGAATTATTAATTAGGGTTTGCTGAATAAATCAGAAAGCTATTAAAATCAAGGCTTGGGGCATCGTTAAGTTAATAAAAAAGTGCGTAGTTTTAGGCATTTTTGCTCAAAAGACAGGATAGTATTATACAGTTACAAACTCTAATTTCAAAAATCAAAACCATTAAAACCTTTGCCCTTTGCCCATTGCCCTTTGCCCTTTGCCCTACCCCTTCCTCAGACTTTTTCAGCAACCCCTAATTAGGTTTTTTAGTATTTATATCTTTTACAGAAAACCTAATACTTGATAATTTTTAGGTAAAGGCTAATTAATTGTTTTACTGGCTAAATAAGCTAAATAAAAGCAAATAAAACCATTAATCAATAAGAAAATTTGAGACATTAAACCAACACTAAAACCCCATACTAAAGGATTAATAAAAGCGGTAATAGTGAGGAAAGAAGCAACACCTAAACTGCAACCAATAGCAACATATTTAAGTTGTGGATGACTTAAAAATAAGACTATTAAAATAACAGGAATTAAGGCACTAGCAAAGAAAGGATTTAAACTATTTGTACCCATTACCACATTACCTAATTCTGGCACAGAACTACCCATTAAACGAAAAGGCCATTGAGGTAAATCAAATATATATAATCCTTGTAAGAAAAATAAACCACTACTGCCTGTAACTAATCCAGTGGCTAAACTTAGGTTAAAGGTAAGATAATTACGCAAAAACCACGCTAATAAATATGAACCTAAAACCATACCTAACTTCGGCAATAAAGTAATTGTACCGCCATCGATCCAAAATCCAGGGTTTAAGTAACCACTATTTTTCAACCATCGCAAAAAATCTCGTGGGGTAATTTGCCCACTTAAAGCTAGTTTAACGGATTTAGCAGCGTCTAACTGTCCTGCACCATAATGATTTAAAGGATCTTTTTCTATTTTACGCGCAGATTTGACCAAAATTTCTCGCACTTCATCGGGATTTTCGATGCCAGTGGATTTTATTAACGCCGCCACTCCCGCAACGTGAGGAGAAGCCATACTTGTGCCTTGAAAACCAATAAAAGCTGTTTTTTGATTATCTCCTGTGATGGTTTCTTGAATAATTTTACCCGTTTGGCTACCACCTGGGGCGGAAATATCTACCCCCGCACCAAAATTAGAATAAGGTGCTTTTTCACCGATAGAATCCGTTGCCGCAACGCTAATTACTTCAGGATAACGGGCGGGAAATGAGGCACTATTGCGATTTTCGTTACCTGCGGCGGCAATTATTACCACTCCTTTATCATGGGCATATTTTATAGCATCACGCATTAATTGACTATCTCCACCACCACCCAAACTCATGTTGATGACATCGGCTTTGTTATCGGCGGCGAATCTAATGGCTTCTGCTATATCCGCCACACTACCACCACTTACCCCTAATACTTTTAAAGGCATTATTTTCGCTTTATAGGCGATTCCTGCCACTCCATAATTATTATTAGTGGATTGAGCAATTGTACCAGCAACGTGTGTACCATGTCCTACATCGTCTTGAGCATCAATTTTATTATTAACGAAATCATAACCTTCCACAAACTGAGTTTGATCAAAATCTGGTACTTTTGTTACTCCTGTATCAATTACCGCAACGGTTATACCTTCTCCTTTGGTTTCATCCCATGCTTGTTCAATATTTATACTACGCAAATTCCACTGTTGTGTATAAGCAGGATCGTTTGGTACTTCTAAACTATGATAAATATAATTAGGCTCAATATATTCTACTTCTTTTTTGAGGACAGATTTTCGTAATTTTTTGAGAGAATTTTTATCTCCTTCAACAATATAAACTCTTTCTTCTTCGGAAAAAATACTATTTAAAATCGGTATTTCTTGCACTTTTGAAGCGATAAATTGTAAATTTTTATCTAATGCTGTAATGGAAATATCTTGACGAAAATTAATGATAATAGATTCAAATTCTCCTTGATTTGCTAATCCCTTGAAGTTAAATAAAGCAAACCCTAAACCGATTATAAATATACCTAGTAGTAAAAGTTTTTTCATGGTGATTACGGAGTAGCGATAATGTCACTATTATAAATAGTTTCTATTTAGCTTAACACCTTTTTCAAGACATAATTTATCCTAAAGTAAGAGAGTTATAATTTTATTTGTCTTTATTTTCCATTTTCCTTTGCCAATTTATTTGCCATTTCTTTGGTTAAAGTAATTAATTCTGTAGGAACTAACATTACTGTCGTGGTGTTATTTTCCGCACCAATTTCCGTTAAAGTTTGTAACCTTCTCAATTCTAAAGCAATGGGATTATTACACATTTGTTCACTAGCTTCTGATAACATTAAAGAGGCTTCTTTTTCCGCAGATGCTTTAATGACACGCGCTCTTTTTTCTCTTACGGCTTCCGCTTCTTGTGCCATGGCCCGTTGCATGGATTGAGGTATTTCTACATCTTTCATTTCTACTCTTTCGATAACTACACCCCAAGGCTCGGAAATTTCATCTACAATTTCTTGAATTTGAATATTCATTTTATCTCGATTACGCAAAATGTCATCAAGAATATTTTTTCCGAGTACATTACGCAAAGTAGTCATAGACGCTTGATAAACCGCTACTTCATAATTTTCTATTTTATTAATAGCACGATCTGCATCTAATATTCGATAATATAACACAGCGTTTACTTTTACCGTTACGCTATCGGCGGTGATAGTTTCTTGAGATTTTATATCAACGGTTTTCGTACGAATATCAATTTTCGCTTTTTGGTCAACTAATGGTATTGTCCAATATAATCCAGGTCCTTTGATGCTATTCATTCTACCTAGTCGAAAAATTACTCCTCTTTCGTATTCTCGATCAATTTTAAACCCACTTAAAATAAAGATTGTTAAGGGAATTAGTAGAGTAAAAATAGCTTCCATAGTAAATAAAGATAAAATTTTAGTTTTTTTCAGTAGATTTTAATGGGGAAAAGAAAACTAATTAAGAGAAATTATTTTAGATAAATCTTAACAAAAAATAAATTAAAATTCTGGATTAATAAATCTTGATAATTTTCTCTATTTTCTTCCCCTGAATTAATTATTATTTTGGCTCTTCTAGTTATGATATTTTAGTAGTAAATAATCGTTAAAAGTTTTGATATATAATAGGTTTAGAATTTTAAAAATGCAGATGTTATAAATTTACAGTTTTAATTTAACCTAACACCCTTTCCGATAACTTGACACCTTTTTTTAGACATAATTTATCACAACGAGAAGTAAGAGAGCTATTATTTTTATAATCTTTTTAACCAAATTGTTCGGTAATTTCGAGGTTAAATAAAGTTTGTAAAGTTTGTAAAGCCTTACGTCTGGCTTCTATATCCTGTTGTGCTCTTAATTGCACCATCGGATCATGTAAAATTTTATTGACGATACCTCTAGTTAAGGCTTCGATAACTTCTTGATGTTTTTCAGCAAATTCTGAGCCTAATCTTGATAATGCTTTTTCTAATTCTTGTTCTCTAATTTCTTCAATTTTACTGCGCAAACAGCTAATAGTTGGCACGGTTTCTAAAGATTGCCACCACAATTCAAAAGTCTCGATTTCTTCTTCTAATAAAACTTCTGCTTCTCTTGCCATTTCTCGACGACTAGCTTGATTTTGGGCAACTACCGCTTTTAAGTCATCTACGTTATAGGAGACAATAAAATCTAATTCCGTTACATCACTAGAAACATTCCGAGGTACAGAAATATCTACTAACATGATACATTGAGATACTTCTAAGGGACATAGATTCGTTTTATGGAGAATCGGTTGAGTTGCTCCCGTACTTGTAAATACGATGTCTGACTGACTTACTACCATCATCATCTCTTCTAGGGAATGGAGTTGTAAGTTGACTTGAGGAAATTGTTTGGCTAACTCTTGCGATCGACTAACAGAACGATTTACAATGGCAATGTTAGAAACACCTTTTGAAGCGAGATGTTGCACCAATAATCGAGACATTTTTCCTGCACCGATAATACATACTTTCTGAGAGCATAAATCCTCTATCTTAGTATCTACTAATTCCACTGCGGCAGAACTAATCGACACCGCACCAGTACCGATATTTGTTTCTGTACGCACTCTTTTTCCTGCGCTAATGGCTTGTTTAAATAGTCTATCAAGTAATCGACTCATACCCTGATATTTGGTAGCTAATTTATGGGTATTTCTGACTTGAGCTAAAATTTGCCCTTCACCTAAGACAAGGCTTTCTAACCCCGCAGAAACTCGCATTAGGTGACGAATGGCATCTTGATGTAAAAGTATAAATAAATGTTTTCTTAATTGTTGTAGGGGAATATGACCAATTTCCGATAAAAACTGACTAATTTCCGTGACTCCTTGTTCAGTTTCTTTAACAACCGCATAAATTTCTAGTCGGTTACAAGTACTCATAATTCCCACTTCCTCCACATGAGGATAAGTAAGAAGATGATGGATAGATTCTTCAATTTTATTTTCAGGAATACTTAATTTTTCTCGAACTTCAACGGCGGCGGTTTTATGGGACAGACCAACTACAATAATATTCATTTGCTAATTTTAAATGTAAATAAATTGGTAACAATAAAAATGCTTTTTAAACAATTCTAATCATTACTGATGTTGCTGTGTTTGGCAATTTTTACTTTACCTTTTGCAATAAAACTTCATTAATAATTAAGAAGTATGATTTATTACTTATTTTAAGGACTCCATTGGGGTTTAAAACCAGCGATGGGTAATTCTTCTAGTTGTGCTTGAGGAGATTCATTACTTGGTAAGACTAAAAGCCACAATCGGCTACTTAAGATTAATTCGGCGGAATCGGTGAGTAAATCATCATCGGGTAAAGCCGTTTTTAAGGAGTTTTGAGGTACATCATTTTCAGTAATTAATTGATCAAATAATATCCCAAATCCGTCAGGTGCGAGACTAATTTTCATATCTTGAAATTTCGGTAAAGCTAATAAGGGAATCACATCTCCTGATAAAATATCAATAGCCACAAAATAAGGTTTTTCCTGAAATTCTGTTTCGGTTTGTGTTAACTCTGTTAATAAACAAAATAGTTGTTTGCCATTACTATTAAATTTACAATCAATAATCGATCCTTCTATGTTAATTAATTCTTTTTCTAACCCTTGATTATTCACATAAAACAATGATCGAGTATAACGTAATTTAGGATCATCCTTATTAAAATTAATCATTGCAGCACTGTTTCCGTCAGGGGAAAATGTTAATACTTGACCATATTTTGGTAAAAAGTTGATGGATTGCTTATTTTCTTCCTCAACTATGGGTATAATCGCTATTCCTTCTCCTTGCGCGATGGCAATGCCTTGTCTATCAGGAGTAACAATAAAATCACCTCCTTGAGTATTCAGTCTTTGAGGAATTTTACCCGGTTCAATTTTCCATAAATCAAAGTCTGTGGGATCATCATTTTTGCTTCTTTGAACAATTATAATATCACCATTTTTTCCTGCCAAATCAAATTTATTATTCTGATATTCTTCTGCGTCTAATATTAAGTTTAATTGACTGGGTATTTTTGTTGTTAAATCATTAGATAAACCAGTGGTAACTTCATATAAATCTAATTTTTTAAAATCATTTTGTTTTTTTCTTTCATCTACTGCAGAAAAGATTATTTTTTCCGTATTTGGTGTAAATTTAAAATCGACAACGGTTAAATGATCAGGGGTAAGAATAGTTTTATTTTGTTTTGTAGAATTATTGAGAATTAGTCGCCCACTTTCTTCTTCTTGACTACCAATATAAGCAAATGCACGATCTCGACTTTGAAATTCAGCGATAAAAGGTTCTATTTTTGCTCCTAATTTTTCTCTACCTCTAAATTTTTCTCTAGCATTTTTTAAAGATAAACGATAATTTTTACCATAAGTAATAGTTTTATTTAAAGTATAAACTAACCGTTTTCCTGACCAACTAATTTTACCATCTAAAGGAGGCTCAATTTCTAAATTTTCTTCGATACTTTCATAAGACATTGGGCGATCAAAAGTAAGAGAAAAACCTTGATCTGTTCTGCTAATTTTTTGATCTTGCCAACTAAATTCTTTTACTTGAGGGTGAGTTCTAAATATACATTTATTTTGGTCACAAATTCTACTACCGCCGATTAAAATTACGATTATAAAACTAAGAATAGCAATAAATATTAAACAAATTTTATCTATTGGTTCTCTAAAAATATTAGTTTTAATCATAGTTTTAATTTATCATTTATTTGTTGCTTTTTTAGTCGTAAATCTGAATAAATATTTTACATTCAAACTTTTCTTTATCAATTTTATATCAGAGTTTAAATTTTCTTTATATTTCTTTCTTGATAGTAGTCAAAAAAGCTAACTTTATCTAATTTAATCCTTAAATTTAGTTTATCTCCTCTTTTTATCATCTCATCTGTAAATAGTTTTACTTGTAAATTTTCTTCCTTATTATCTTCTAAATTAACTGTTAAAATCAACTCGTTTCCTAAGGCTTCTACCAAGTTAACTATCACGGGAATTGTTGATGATGAAGCCTCTGATAATTCAAAATATTCAGGACGAATTCCTAACCAAATTTTTTCATAATTATATTCTTGAAAAATCTCTTGCCATAGTGTTGGTAAAACTACTTTAAAATGAGAATGAATAATTAAATCTGGTTTTTGATAATTGACTTCCAAAAAATTCATGGGTGGACTACCAATAAATTGCGCTACAAATTTATTAACGGGATGTCTATATATCTCTAAAGGTGTGGCTAATTGTTGTATTTCTCCTTGATTCATGATGGCAATGCGATCGCCCATAGTCATAGCTTCTATTTGATCATGAGTTACATAAATAGTTGTTACCCCTAATTCTTTTTGTAACTTAACGATTTGTCCTCGTGTTTCTGTTCTCAATTTTGCATCTAAATTTGATAAAGGCTCATCCATTAAAAATACATGAGGATTACGAGCAATGGCTCTTCCTAAGGCAACTCGTTGTTTTTGCCCTCCTGATAGTTGTTTGGGTAAATGGTTTAATAAATGTTCTATCTGCAACATATGAGCAACTTTACTCACTTTTTGGTTAATTTCTTTCTCATTGTCGGAATAATAACGCCATTTTTCAGGTAATTTCCCCGTAACGGTAGTCAAAATTTTATCCAAGGGTTTCGAGGGTATTTGTTGATTCATCCGCCGTAAACCAAAGGCAATGTTATCATAAACACTCAAATGGGGATATAAAGCGTAATTTTGAAACACCATCGCTATATCTCTCAACTTCGGTGGTAAATCATTGACTATGCGATCGCCAATTAAAATTTTTCCGGCGGTAATCTCCTCTAAACCAGCAATTAAACGTAATAAAGTACTTTTGCCACAGCCAGAAGGGCCAACTAAAACCATAAATTCCCCTTCTTGAATTTCAAGATTAATACCTTTTAATACATGGGTAGAAGTAGCAGAATTTTGTTCAACATCAGGAGGATTCGCCACTATTCCCACCCCCACAGAAAGAGAGGGAGAAAACTTACTTACAGACGAAATATAAGTTTTGTAGAGATTGTCAATAATAACCTGCGCCAAAACGAGAATTACCTTAATGAAACAACATAAGCCAAAATTATAACAAAAAATTAACAATTGGCAATTAACAATGATAATATAAAAGAATTGTAAACAAATATTAAGGCTTATATTAATGAATTTATATTACTTTTTAGGGATACTAACGATACTTTTAGTAGTGGGAATAATAGTTTATTTAGCCACTCCTCGCAGTTTTGAATCTCCCGAAACCGTAGCAAATTCCTATGATGAATGGACTGATGACGGTATTTTAGAATTTTATTGGGGCGAACATATTCACTTAGGACATTATGGCGCACCTGTGAGAAAAAAAGACTTTTTAGAAGCCAAAGCCGATTTTGTCCATGAAATGGTTAAATGGGGAGGATTAGATAAATTGCCTCGTGGTACTACCGTCTTAGATGTAGGTTGCGGTATTGGTGGGAGTACTCGTATTTTAGCCAAAAATTATGGATTTGAAGCCACAGGAATCACCATTAGCCCAAAACAAGTACAACGAGCTACAGAATTAACCCCCGAAGGGGTTACCGCTAAATTTCAAGTTGATAATGCCCTTAATTTATCTTTTCCTGATAATAGTTTTGATGTAGTGTGGTCTATTGAAGCTGGCCCTCATATGCCCGATAAAGCTAAATATGCTCAGGAAATGATGCGAGTTTTAAAACCGGGCGGTATTTTAGTTGTAGCTGACTGGAATCAACGAGATGATCGCCAAATTCCTCTAAACGGTTGGGAAAAAGTTGTGATGCGTCAATTACTCGATCAATGGTCACATCCTTCCTTTTCTAGTATTGAAGGCTTTTCAGAACAAATTGCAGAAACAGGGCTAGTAGAGGGCGAAGTAATGACCGCAGATTGGACTCAAGAAACCTTACCCTCTTGGTTAGAATCTATTTGGCAAGGTATCGTCAAACCCGAAGGTTTAATCCGTTTTGGTTTTTCTGGGTTTATAAAATCTTTGCGAGAAGTACCGACTATGTTATTAATGCGTATTGGTTTTGGTGCTGGTTTATGCCGTTTCGGAATGTTTCGGGCGGTTAAATCTGAATCTACCACTACTGTCAAAACAACAGATACCGCAGAAGTAGTAAATGTTTAGCAAGTAATCTTCTCAAATTGTGGGCAATGAATGCCCACCCTACATTTTTTTATATTTGATTTGATTAAAAACTTTTCTCTTATCGTCATAGTTCTTGATAGTAAAGGCTTTAGTCTTTGTTTTGATAATTGTAGTTGATAATTATTACTTATTCCTTCATCTTTACTTATGAAATGAAAAAAATCTCTATCATCGGCGGTGGTATTGGTGGTTTAACTCTTGCCCTTGCTTTACAACAAAAAGCCATTGAGTTTCAATTATATGAACAAGCTAATTCCTTTGAGGCGTTGGGATACGGGCTTCAATTAAGTCCAAATGTGGTTAGAATTTTTCGTAAATTAGGCATCGAAAACCAGTTAGCCACAATTTCTCATCGTTGTTTAGGTTTTGAGTTACGTTCTTTTGATAGCGATGGCATTTTAGCACAATGGAAGTTAAAAAGTGATGTGCCTTACTATCAATGTCGTAGAGCTGATTTACATCAATTATTATTTAATTCCCTTGAAGATCATAGTAACATTAATTTTTCTCAACCTTTAGAAAGTTATCAACAAGAAGATAATCAAGTAGTTTTAAACTTTAAAGACAAAGAAACTATCACGACACAAGCCTTAATTGGTGCTGATGGTGTTCGTTCTGTAATTAGAGGAGTGCTATTCCCTGAAGATAAAGCCGAATATGCTGGTTATGCCGCCTATAGAGTAATTTTACCCTTTAAAGATGATTATAAGTCACTATGGGGAAAAGCAACGGTGTGGATGGGGGAAAATCATCACGTTGTGGCTTATCCTAACGGTAAAGGAGGGCAAAAAATATCTTGGCTTAATTTAGTTTTAGTCATAAAAGATAGTAATTGGCAAGAGCAAAGTTGGACAATTCCAGCAGATAAACAAGAAATAGCCAGAAATTTTACTAATAAATCCGCACTTTTAAATAACATTTTAGAAGATTTGGTCAATAATAATGAACCTTGCTATAAATGGGGTTTATTCATTCATCAACCTTTACCTTATTGGTCACAAGGTAGAGTAACATTATTAGGAGATGCAGCTCATCCAATGTTACCATTTCAAGCTCAAGGGGCAGCAATGGCTATGGAAGATGCTTATATTTTAGCTGAATGTATTGCTCAAAAAGAAGACATTAAAACTGCTTTGATCAAATATCAACAATTACGGCTAAAACGTACAGCAAAAGTACAGCAAACATCAAAAAATAACGCCCAAATTTTCCACGCTACAGGAATAAAAGCCATGGTAAGAGACTTAGGATTAGGTTTAATTTCCTCTGTCAATGGTGATTTACTCAATCAAAAAACCGCTTGGATTTATAACTATGATGTCTCCAAAAATTGATCAATTTCTCGGAAAACTTTTTCATCTCCTAACATCCATTTATGAGTTAAGACAGGAAAACTAACTTCTATTCCTATACCTAAAAGTGAACTATTAGCGGGAATAATCATCATATCAAAAGGAGTCCAAATAATTAAACATTTAATTTTATTTAAACTCTCTTTTATATCAGTATTTAAGTCTCGTAAAAAGTCGCTATCTGGACGCATTTGTTTAATACCTTTTAAGGGTAAAAAATAAGCTAAATTAGTACCATTATTAGGAGCAGAAATGTTAATATATTGTTCAACTTTTTCCGTGCCATTTAATCGTTGTAAATAGTAACGAGTAACTAATCCTCCCATACTAAAACCTAGTAAAATTATTTTTTCTTCTGGAGTAAATTGATTATCAATATATTCCTTAACTTGCTGTGCTAAATCTCTTAAATCTGCTGTGCCAAGGTTAGGAATTAAATCAATGGTATAGGTTTTATAGCCTTTTTTTTGAAAATAAGATGTCATGGTTTCAAATACTTTTCCTGTATCAGTAATTCCATGAATCATTAAAATAGATTTCATAAAGGATAATTATTTTTAGAAGTCTTAAGATCAACAATCGGTTTTCAGGTATAGTAAGATTCACAGATTTATTTTTTTATCTTAAATTATTAACCCAAAGAATAGGAGATACATAGTAATGGGTAAAAAATCAATTATTTTTAGTGAATTAAAAAGATTAGATAAAAAACAATCACTTCTAAACCATGACGAAAAAAGGATGTCAAAAGTTTTAGAAAATTTCCTGCAACCCTATATACATTTAACCTCTAATTGTGTGGAAAAAGAAAAATTATTTACTTTAGGGGTTATCGCTTGGAATGCTTCTTTATATCCTGAGTCCGAAAGAGCTGATATAATTAATTTATTATTTTCTCAAGAGGTTATCGGCGATGACAGTAATGTACAAGATGAATTAACTGATATTATAACGGGTTTAATTGATCGTAAATTGAATTTTTTTACCGATTATCAACGATTAATTGTGGATTTTAAATTAGAAGAAATTGGGCAACTTTATCATTTATCTGTTACTTCTCAAGAAAAAACCTCATAATTCATAACTCCTATCTCCCCGTTTCCTTTTATCTCCTAACTCCCCGTTTCCTTTTATCTCCTAACTCCCCGTTTCCTTTTATCTCCTAACTCCCCGTTTCCTTTT